>CAYYVJ010000076.1:0-9381 GCA_964475115.1 uncultured Lachnospiraceae bacterium | reverse complement strand
ACGTATAATTTAGATCCTTCAAGACTTGTACCACGATAATTTAAAATAGCATTTAGTTCACTATGAGTTGTATAAAAATATTTATTGTTTAATGGTTCTCCTTCCCTTGACCAAGGAAAATCATCATCAGAGCAACCTTTTGGAAGCCCGTTATATCCCATAGATAAAATTTTATTGTCATTACTCACAATACAAGCTCCCACTTGTGTGCTAGGATCTTTAGAGCGCATGCCTGATAATATGGCTACACCCATAAAATATTCATCCCATGTAATATAGTCCGTTCTCTTATCACTCATGATTTATCGCTCCTTATTTTGTACCGAATATTCTATCTCCAGCATCTCCCAATCCTGGAACAATGTATCCATGATCATTTAAGCGCTCATCCAATGCACCAATATAAATATCTACATCTTGATGAACTTCTTGCATCTTTTTAACACCTTCTGGTGCAGCAATAATACACATAAAGCGAATATTTTTCACACCTTTATCTTTAAGCATCTGAATAGCTGCAACAGCAGATCCTCCGGTTGCTAACATTGGATCCACCACAAATACTTCACGTTCTGCTGAATCTTCTGGTAATTTACAATAATATTCTACTGGTTCTAATGTTTCTGGGTCTCTAAACAAACCAATATGTCCCACTTTCGCTGCTGGAATCATAGCCAACATCCCATCTACCATGCCTAAACCTGCTCTTAAAATAGGAATGATCGCAAGTTTCTTTCCCTTTAATTCTTTTACTACCGTATCACAGATTGGTGTTTCAATCGTTACGTCCACCAATTTTAGATTTCTAGTTGATTCATAGCACATTAACATTGCTATTTCACCTATGATTTCCCTAAAATCTTTTGAACCTATTTCTACTCTTCTGATTATTCCAATTTTGTGCTGAATCAAAGGATGATCCATGACTATGACTTTTGACATTATAATTTGCCTCCTATTCTTCTATCAAATCTATTCTATTTATGTGTCTTTCCTCTTTTGAAAACGGGGTATCTAAAAACGTATCTACTATCTTTAACGCTAATCCAACTCCTACTACGCGCCCGCCTAAGCACAATACGTTAGCATCATTGTGTAATCTAGTTGCCTCTGCGCTGAAGCAGTCTCCACATAAGGCCGCGCGGATACCAGGTGTTCTATTTGCTGAAATAGATATTCCTATGCCAGTTCCACAGATTAAAATTCCTTGTTCACAGCTTCCTTCTAATATTGCCTTTGTTACCGATTTTGCATAAATAGGATAATCCGTTGCTTTCTCCTCGTAACATCCAAAATCTTTATACGCAAGCCCTCTAGCTTCTAAGTGTTTGATCACTTCCTGCTTTAAGGCAAATCCACCATGATCACTTCCTATGGCTATCATTCTTCTACCTCCTTATCTGTTCTTTTTACTTGCTCTATTTCTTGTTTTTGAAGCTCTTCTTCTTCAGAAAAAAGTTTTTCTGCAACAAGATTTACAAGGGTGCTTATTGTATCGAAACATTCCAGATAATCTGACATTTCCCCACCACATAAATCTTCTATATCCCCATGTCCCCCGACGAACTCATTTAAAGTATATACATTTAAAGCATTTTCATAGGTATCATAAATATTTCTTTTTTGTTGCTCTGTCATCGTTAAGAGCAGTGTTCGATCCCCTACATCTTCTTCTTGTAACTGTCTAGACATAACATGCTCCAAATAAACACCATATCGCTCTGCAGCTGCAACTACCTTTGGATTAATAGGTTCCTCAAACAAAACAACAAGACCTTTGGAGGTAACTTCTAACTTTCTACCACCAAGAAGCTGTTTCATAATACCTTCTGCAATGGGACTTCTGCTTGTGTTATTTGTACATATAAAAACAAGCTTGTCATATTTTTTCATTGTCTTCTCCTTACAAATTAATTATATTATGTCCAGCTGCTTTACTTAAGCGATTCATAATCGCTTGTCCAAAACCTTCACCTGAAAAGGCTTCTGAATAAATATAATTTACACCAAGACGGTCAAATTCCCGTAAGACTCCATACAAGTGCTTCCCAATCGAGGCTTCATCATTCCTACTGCCTATTACTTGAACTATTTTACCTTCATAAGCACCTTTTGTTTCTTCCGTGGCGATAATTCCTATTTGATATCCTTTTTCCAGTTTTTCTTCTGCTAATTGATTGATTTTTTCCATGACTTTAACCAAAGGCCCTTCTACAATAGTAAGTTCTGCCTTTGGTGCATAATGTCTATATTTCATTCCAGGTGCTTTTGGACGTATATTTTCACTTGCCCCAGCTATAAGGGATTCATCCATCAGCACTTTACCTACAACTTCTTCTAGCATCTCTTTTGTTATATATCCAGGACGCAAAATAATAGGTGTTTCATCTGTCATATCTACTATGGTGGATTCTAAGCCAATTCCAACTTCTCCACCATCTATAATCATATCTATTTTATCTTCTAGGTCTAAAATCACATGTTCAGCAGTAGTAGGACTAGGTCGCCCCGAAATATTCGCACTAGGAGCAGCTATGGCAAGTCCAGAAGCTTCTATCATGGCCAATGCAACTGGATGATTTGGCATTCTAACAGCA
Source organism: uncultured Lachnospiraceae bacterium (assembly GCA_964475115.1). GTDB lineage: Bacteria > Bacillota > Clostridia > Lachnospirales > Lachnospiraceae > CAYYVJ01. Next base: position 6,784 of record CAYYVJ010000076.1, on the reverse strand, counting down.
ACCGTATCTAGACCTCCAGTTGTTTTATAAGGTACATCCTTACCTTTGCCAAAAATTATAGTCAAAGGACCTGGCCAAAACTTATCAATTAATTTTTCCGCCTTTATTGGAACATTATCCGTAATCTTATAAAGAGTTTCTTTATTGGAAATATGAAGAATCAATGGATTATCAGAAGGTCTTCCTTTTGCCCTATAGATTCTTTCTGCAGCCTTATCATCAAATCCATCTCCACCCAATCCATATACGGTTTCTGTAGGAAATGCAACTAAACCACCCCTTTTTAAAACCTGGGCAGCTTCAGCATAAATAGATTTGTCTGACTTCTCTCCTCTTACCTTTTTAATTATGGTTTTCATAAGAGCTCCAATCTTGTTTCAATCTCACTCCACATTATACCACCGTATGTAACAAAAATAAACTAAATCCTGCACTTTTTTTATTCTTTTAAGTATTCTAAAATTCCATTTCTAATAGCTAAGGCTATTTTTTCTTGATATTCATCTTGTGCAAGTAGCATCACTTCTTCCGAATTAGATAAGAAACCACATTCAATAATTACAGAAGGAACTTTTACTTTTTTCAACATATAGTAGTTGTTGTTGGCTTTTTCAACTCTCTCTTTTTTTGGTTTCACAATTTCGATTAGTTGTTTTTGTATAATTCCTGCTAACTTCTGCCCTTCTATAGATGTTTCAAAATAGAAAACTTGAGGTCCAGATATGCTAGCCGAAGAAAAACTATTTTGATGAATACTTACTGCAAGATTACAATTACTCTCATCTATAATTTCACATCTTTTCTTCATATCAGCGACTTTTTTGTTTGAGTCAGTTTCCTTGTATAATCCCACATCCTCTTCTCGAGTCATAATTACAAGAACCTTATCTTCTTCTAGCAATTCTTTTAATTTAAGTGCGATACTCAAGTTAATATCCTTCTCTAGCACTTGATTTGCACCCACTTTTCCAGGGTCAATTCCTCCATGTCCTGGATCAATTACTACTACTTTGTTCTGTTTTAATTCCATAACAGAAATTGTCATATCACCTACATTCCTAGCATACATGGACAAAATCATAATCATAACAAGAGCCATAGCAAGTTCTAATTGCTTTTTTCTCATAACAAAACCTACCTCAAAAACCAGTTTTTATAGTTTATGTTTTTGGGCAGGCTTATTATGTAGGTTTTAACCTATTTAAAATATTCATTTATAATAGAGAAAATTCCAGTCTTTTCTAAGGATAACTTCCAACCAGCTATACCTGCGATTTCATATTCCCTAACTAATTCCATTTTGGCTTTTATGGACTCTTCCTCTTCTAACCATATCAAATATCTATATCCATCTTTTTCATATTCACCATAATATTGCTTTAGAGACTCAATCCATAAAGGAGTAACCCCATTTTCCTTAAGCAATTTTTCTGCATAGGCCATAGAAACAGCCTGGCTAGATAAAATATATCTTCCAAATTCTGAATTACTATCTTCTACAAGAACTCCACTTTCGTTTCCTGTAGCTACGGATTCAGGAGTTTCTTTCCACACTCTGGTGTAAAATGGTAGAGCGTTAATCACTTTGTTTGCTGGTACCTCTTTTAACGTATTTTCAATACCACTTTTCACAAATTCATAAGATGCAGTAGAGCCACTTTTGCTTCCACCACCATAATGCTCATCATATCCCATAATAATAACATAATCCGCAACAATACCTTGTTCTTTACGATTATAATGAGCTGTCCCTGCCGTGGGAACATAGTTATCAATGGATAATATAATTCCATTTGCTCTACATTGTATCGATAGCTCACGTATAAATTCTATATATCCTTCCCCAGCGTCATAGGAAAGAGTTTCAAAATCAATATTAATACCATCTATATTATATTCTAGTGTTTTATTTATTAAATTGCTTATCAAGTTCTCTCGGCTACTCATTTTAGATAAGATTTCATAACTACTGATGTTCGTTGAAAAATTATCTACCAAAGCCCATACTTCTAACCCCATATTATGAGCTTGTTGCACATAGGAATGGGAAGCGATAGAACTAATATTTCCTTCATTATCTATAATAGAAAACCAAGTAGGAGATATCGTATTAACTCCTTTTGCATTTTCCATTAATTCTTGCATTCTTTCATTGGCAGTTAGGTTGGTTACTTGATGCCATATTAAGTTAATTTTATAATCTTTCTCAATACTAGGATACTCCGGTTCAACAAAGTCACTTACCAAAGTTTCTGTTCTATGATTTTCTAATTTTTTCGTTTCTATATAACCTGTAATTCCATCTACTGTCTGTACGCAGGTCCATTGTTCCATCTCATATTTAAAGATAAGCTTATCACCCACAGCCACATCCAAAAGTATAGGACTTTTAATTCCACCTAAGTTCCTTATTTCTCCCTCTTTTGCTATATCTACATATTCTACATCTTCCCATTTGTAGATAATGGCTATTCGTTTGGGATTTTCATAATAATTATAATTAAAATCAGAATATCTCTCTACAAAATCAGCTGAAAGATAAAGCTCTTCATCTATCTTCTTAGCCACTTCATATTCTTCATGAACTTCTTCATTATTTATAGCATAACTTTTACTGTTTAATGGAATCTTGTACACTTCTGTGGCAGTAGTATAAATCATCATGCTTACAGATGCATCCCAGTAAAATCTTTGGTTAAATAGGTTTTTTACCATTTCATAAGATATGTATATATTACCATCTTGCATAACGGCTCGATCTTCACTTATTTCATCCTGTAATATAATAACGACATCTTCATCCTTGCTTACATCAAAATAGGTATATAAATCCATACGTTCATCTGTAGGCGTATATTTTTCAATTATATTTCCTAACACCATAAAACCAGCAATTATTACAATTAAAACAAAAGCTACAATGATGGGGATTATTCTTCTTTTCAAGTGCAACACCTCCTAAACCCAATCATTATATCATACATCTTTTTAATTGACATCATATTTAAGTATATTTTGTTGAATTTTAATTTAATTTTCCCGCCTTGGCAAATGCCACCCTAAGCAGCTGCTATCTTAAATATCTTTTTGTTTACGAACATAATCTTAACTTGAGGAAAATCACATTGAGGGGACTCTACGTTTCCTTTGTATTCTGCAGACTGCTACCCTTTTCTATTTTTAATGTTCTAAAACCTTTTCAAACCATAATTCTACAATTTTTCCATTATCATCTCCAATATAGTCTCTCATATAACACCCGTCTTCCAAAATCATATAAGCCTGAGCAATTTCATCTGGAGTGCTTTGCTTCCCTTCAAGTATCAATCGCACACTTCGACTGCTATAAGCCTTTAACTCTTTTATTAAATCCCCATATTCCCCCTTTGTTTTCACATATTTAGAAAAATCAATCCATATTTTCATTTATTTTCTATCCCCTTCCCCTAATTATTTTGTGGATTTTACAGGGGCTGGTACCTAATTATTTTCGTGATATATGTATCCCGTAAAATCCACTTTTATTGGCATTCATAACACAAACATTTTATTACCTTAATTATTCATAAACTCAATAAGATTTGTTTCTAGTGATTTTCTGTGATTACTATTTTCAGAGTCTAACATAGATTTTTTTATATTTGGATTCCAAGCAATCTGTTCATACACAAATTGATTCAAAGGATAGTTAGTAGATGCTTTCTCCTGATGCTCCCCCATATACTGAACTGCATATACTCTTGTCCCATGATATACTTCCATATCTACCTTGGCACTTGATAATTTAAGTAATTCTTCTTCTGTTACACAAATACCTAGTATAGAAGTAACTTGATTTTCCTGTGTGTTTTCTGTTAGCTCTAAAACTTTCTTTTGTTCAACGACAATATAATCTTCTCCATTTGGAAATGTAATTCTCACATCAACATAATCATTTTCTTTTAGATCAAATGGTGTATCAATATAAGCAAATGAAATCTTTCTCATATCATCTGTTGGTAATATTCCTTTTTCCACAAGACCAGTGTTAAGAATAGTATCACGCTTTAGTTTAAGCCTGCATGCTTTTCCTAGAACCTCTTCTAGAGTAGTTGGTATAAAGTTTATATACTTACCATTTACTTCAACAAGTCTCAAATCACTTTTTTTAATAATCTCTCCTTTTTCTTTATCTGTTTTTAGTACGTAGAGGTTTACACGTTTTTGCTCTGCTAATTGCTTCTCATAAGTCTTTATTTGTTGGTGGGCGGCTACATTGCCAAAAAGAGCTACGACAAAACAAACAAGCAGTGGAATTCCGATGATACCAGCTCCTACTAATCCAGCTAAAATAAGGTTTTTCTTTCTTTGTCTAATGATAGGATTACTCACCTCCTCATCCTATAATGTATTGGAAAAATGATAGGTTTTTCTTATCTATAAGAAATGGAGTCCTTTCAAAAGGAATCGGGCAAATATGTATTTTGTAACTCTTTTCTAGTTTTTTTCTAAGATTCTCGTCTTCCATAACAGAAAAAAACTCCCATTGTTCTCTTCCAAGTTCTCTACTGCTTTCTTCTAAAAATCGAATATAAGTTGAAAGCTTCCAATCACAAAAAGAACCTACTACAAATTTTCTCTTGCAACGTTTAAACTCTTCTTTTTTCTTCTCATATTCACTTCCAAAATCAATAATCATGTAATCATAGGATTCACTTAAAAGATCCGACATTTCTTCTTGCTTAATATTTTTAAAATATTTTGTTTTAAAAATATTAAAACTTCTAGTCCTATTGTCAATGGTTCTCGTTCCTTCATAAATCTGTTCTAATTTTTCAAAGGTATGGTTTTCATTATATTCAGCTATACAGACCTTGTATCCTCGTACTCCCGATAAATAATTTGCCAGCATAATTGAAAAATGGGTACAACCACATCCTGGCTCTGTAGAAAGGATTCCGATCACTTCTCTTTTCCATTGAATTTGCCTTTTACCTATCATTTCCCTCTAACCTTCCATGGCTTTTTTAATTTTTTTACTAATGTTTCTCTACAAAGCTCCTCGAAAAAAGCCATTCCATTCCTTTCTATTTCGAAAGGATTTGGAAAATAAGGCACTCTATATGCTTTCTTTGATTCTTTTTTCATAAACTGATGAAAAAGTTTTTCTTCTGCAAAATTTATTAGGTAAATCAGATTTTCTGTTCTTTCTATATAAAGTAAATTATTTTGAACATTTTTTATTTTATCAATTTCCCATTCTTTAATTCCGCCTACCAAAAAACGAATATGACCTTTTTGAAACGCCTCCATATTATCTTCCGTAAGTATGCCAAAGTCATTTATTACAAAAGGGTAATTTTCACTTTGATGTGTTACGACTCCCTCGTAATTTGGACGTATTTTTAAAGAATTATAGCAATAAGTACCTTCCTCTTCTTTCATCTTTGTACAGTGTTCTTTTAATTTGGATATGGCTCTCGAATGATTTTCTTCCTTATATAAGGTCTGATAACCTGATTTGCTCAGAAATCTTGCTAATGCAAGACTGATATGAGTGACACCAATTCTTGACTGAGTGCCTGCAATTGAAATAATAAGAGATGCTTCTTTCTGTATACTACTTTGTTCTTCTTTTTTCCTTAAAGATTTCAACTGTTTTATTACTTCTAAAACTGTCAAATATCTCTGAGAAGGATTAAGCTTTAAACATTTTTGAATAATTTTTTTTAAATATGGGGAAATATAAGATATCTCCTCTAAATTTAAAATTTGGTTTCCTGTTTGATTCGGTTCTTTCTTGCTCACAAGATAGTACAGTATCATTCCAAGACCATAAATATCAGATCTTACGTCTAACAAATTTCCTTGATACTGCTCTGGTGCTGCATACCCTAACGTTCCAAAAAGGTAATTTCTTTTTTTATTTTGCTCTAAGCAGATAGCATTTCCAAAATCAATTAATTTTATTTTACCATCCGACAAAATAATATTCTTAGGTTGCAAATCCAAATGGATAATAGTTCCCATGTAAAAAGAATGAAGATACAGTAAAATCTCACACAACTGGATACCATATTCAATTATTAACTCTTGTGATATTTTTTTTTGATTTGATACATAAGATACTAAAGATTCACCCTTTATATATTCTTCTATTAGATAATAATAATTTTCATCCTCTTGGACATCATAAAGAAGAGGTATGTTAGGGTTTTTAAGATTTTTAAGAATATTTGCTTCTTGTAAAACACTTTCTATCGTATGTGGCGCTTTATTGACTCGTTTTATAACAACAAGCATGTCCAAATTCATATGCTTTGCTAAGTACACGATGCTACTAGCACCACTGCCCAATGTGTTTATCAGGCAATATTTTTGAAATAAGATGTGGTTTTCCTCTTTGTTTTTCCTCCTTTCTTTTTGCCAAGGTAGGACACATCAAAAAACATCTCTTGCTGACATATTATAACATTATATGCATTTTTGCAAGAGAATAATGACATATTTTTATTTTTCTTTACAGATGAAACCTTTATGGTTTATACTATATATTATAGTGAGGGTAATATACCCTACTAATACCATAAAAGATAAGGAGTGATAGTATGAAAATAGAAAAAATCAGCGATAATCAAATCCGATGCACTTTAAACAAGCTTGATTTAGTCTCAAGGGAAATTAAAATCAGCGAACTTGCTTATGGCACTGAGAAGGCAAAACGTTTATTTCAAGATATGATGCAACAAGCCTCCCATGAATTTGGTTTTGAAGCTGACGACTTTCCTCTTATGATAGAAGCAAT
>CAYYVJ010000075.1:0-9767 GCA_964475115.1 uncultured Lachnospiraceae bacterium | reverse complement strand
ATAATTTGGCGGAATAGCTCAGTTGGCTAGAGCACACGGTTCATACCCGTGGGGTCGTGAGTTCAAATCTCTCTTCCGCTACTACCTAAAGTACGTCAATGTATACGGTGTGAATCCCGAACATTGGCGTTTTTTTACTAGTTGGAATTTGTCTAAGCTGACAGTGTATCAGCGTATATATAAAGGAATAAAGGTGAAAACATGAGAATAGGAATGGGATATGATGTCCATAAATTAGTTAAGGGATATGACTTGATTCTCGGTGGGGTGAAAATTCCACATGATAAAGGATTATTAGGTCATTCAGATGCAGATGTTATAGTTCATGCTATAATGGATGCACTCTTAGGCGCAGCAGGCTTAGGAGATATAGGAAAACATTTTCCAGATACAGATGAAGAATATAAAGGAGTATCAAGTATTCTTTTACTTAAAAAAGTAGGAGTGCTTATTTCTGAAGAATTTTATATAATAGGTAATATAGATGCAACGATTATTGCACAACAACCCAAATTGGCACCATATATTGAAGAAATGGTTGAAAATATTGCCAAAGCATTAGGCATATCCAAACGTCAAATCAATATCAAGGCGACTACAGAAGAAGGCCTGGGATTTACTGGAGCTGGGGAAGGTATTGCTTCTCAAGCGATTGCGTTGTTGGAAACAGTAGCGAATTATAAATATCAGGAAGATGTTATAGAGAGCCGAAATGGTAAAGATTGTAATAGCTGTCAGGGGTGTTGTAACAAAGGTTAAGAACAATGACAGTTGCCAGGAGGTTGAAGATTGTGGGGATTATTAAGTATATTAAAGAAGAAATAAAAACGATTCAAGACAGGGATCCAGCAATGAGGTCCTCTTTAGAGGTCTTTTTATACCCTAGTTTTAAGGCGATTCTGTGGTACCGAGTTGCACATAAACTATATGGAAAGCAGCATTATTTTTTGGCCAGATTTCTTTCTCAATGCACTGCCAGAAAAACCGGGATTGAAATACATCCAGGTGCAACGATTGGGAAGGGGCTGTTTATTGACCATGGTCATGGTGTAGTCATAGGTGAGACCGCTATTATCGGTGACAATGTTACCTTGTATCAAGGGGTTACACTGGGTGGAACTGGTAAGGAAAAAGGCAAGAGGCATCCTACAATTGGAGATAATGTTATGATAAGCGCAGGTGCTAAAGTGCTTGGTTCTTTTAAAGTGGGTGAAAACTCTAAAGTTGGAGCAGGTTCCGTAGTAGTAAAGGAAGTACCACCAAATTCAACGGTAGTTGGTATTCCGGGAAATATCGTAAAAAGAGACAATGTCCGAATACCTAGAAATGATATGGATCAAGTTCATTTACCAGATCCTATTGCCAATGAAATCAATATGATAAGACTTCAAAATGAAGAATTAAGAAAAGAAATAGAAGAATTAAAGCATAATCTGGAAAAGCTGGAAGAGGAGATAGACAAATGAAAATCTATAATACATTATCTAAGAAAAAAGAAGAATTTTCACCTATTGAAGAAGGTAAAGTTAAGATGTATGTTTGTGGACCTACAGTATATAACCTGATTCATATTGGAAATGCTCGCCCCATGATTGTATTTGATACAGTAAGACGTTATTTTGAATATAAAGGTTATGAGGTGAATTTTGTTTCTAATTTTACAGATGTTGATGACAAAATCATTCAAAAAGCTATTGAAGAGGGAGTAGATGTATCGATAATTTCCAATCGTTATATAGACGAATGTAAGAAGGATATGGCAGCATTAAATGTTCGTCCAGCTACAAAACATCCTTTGGCTACAGAGGAAATCGGTGGAATGCTTGAAATGATACAAGTTCTGATTGATAAAGGTTATGCTTATAATAGAAATGGAACGGTATATTACAGAACTCGAAAATTTGAAGATTACGGAAAATTATCTAAGAAAAATATAGATGATTTAGAAGCTGGAAAGCGTGTTGCTGTATCTGACGATAAAGAGGATGAAATGGATTTTGTTCTTTGGAAACCAAAGAAAGAAGGAGAACCTGCTTGGGAATCACCTTGGAGCGATGGGCGTCCGGGTTGGCATATAGAATGTTCTGTTATGTCTAAAAAGTATTTAGGCGATCAAATTGATATTCATGCAGGTGGAGAAGATTTGGTTTTCCCTCATCATGAAAATGAAATTGCGCAATCAGAAGCAGCCACAGGAAAAGAATTTGCGAAATATTGGATGCACAATGCATTTTTAAATATTGACAATAAGAAGATGTCTAAATCAACTGGTAATTTCTTTACAGTAAGAGATATTAGTGAGCAATATGATTTGCAAATAATCAGATTCTTTATGTTAAGTGCACATTATAGAAGCCCATTAAACTTTAGTGCAGAATTAGTAGACGCATCTAAAAATGGATTAGATAGAATCTTGACAGCAGTTCAAAATCTAGATTATTTAGCAAAAGCTGCAAGTAAAAGTTTGATGAATGAAACAGAAGAGGGAAAACTAGAAGAGACTGCAAGCTTTGTGAAAAACTTTGAAGAAGCGATGGAAGATGATTTTAATACAGCAGATGCCATAACAGCTATTTTTGAACTAGTTAAATTTGCAAATACCAATGCATCAGCTGATAATTCAAAAGAATATTTAGATGCTATGAAAGACAAAATTTCCTTTTTATGTGATATACTAGGTATAATTACAGTAAAAGAAGAAGAACTTTTAGATCAAGATATTGAAAATCTCATTGCTGAAAGACAACAAGCTAGAAAAGACAAAGATTTTGCAAGAGCAGATGAAATAAGAAATCAATTACAAGATTTAAATATTATTTTAGAAGATACTAGAGAAGGTGTAAAATGGAAGAGAATATAGGTGCTTTTGCTCCTGATGGAAGTTTTATGTCCTATACAAAGCAGCAATTACATTTACAAAACGTGGATCCAAAAACATATTCGCCTTTAACGTTGGCTTATATAGGTGATGGTGTTTACGAACTTGTTATACGAACTATGGTAGTAAACCATGGAAATATGTCGGTAAATCGTCTTCATAAAAAAAGTAGTAGCCTTGTAAAAGCAGGAACTCAAGCGTTAATTATGAAAGAATTGTTAGAAGACTTAACAGAGGCTGAACTTACAATCTATAAAAGAGGTCGTAATGCCAAATCAGCTACAATGGCTAAGAATGCTACTGTAACAGATTATCGAATTGCAACTGGATTCGAAGCATTGATAGGTTATCTATATGTAACAGAAGAGTTTTACAGAATGATTGAATTAGTAAAAATCGGTTTAACAAAGATTGGAGAACTAAAATGAGATATGAAGAATTTACAATCGAGGGTAGAAATGCTGTTTTAGAAGCCTTTCGAGCAGGTAAAACAGTAGACAAGATATTCTTGTTAGATGGGAATCAAGATGGACCCATTCGTTCTATTGTTAGAGAAGCAAAGAAAAATGACACAATCATTAATTATGTTACAAAAGAGCGTTTGGACCAAATGTCTGAGACAGGTAAACATCAAGGAGCCATTGCATATATAGCTGCTTATGAATATGCTGAATTGGAGGATATCCTTAAAATTGCAGAGGAGAAAGGGGAACCACCTTTTCTAATCTTACTAGATAATATAGAAGATCCACATAATTTAGGTGCGATTATCAGAACTGCGAATCTAGTAGGGGCACATGGAGTTGTTATTCCTAAAAGAAGAGCAGCAGGACTTACAGCTACAGTTGCTAGAACATCAGCAGGTGCTCTAAATTACACTCCAGTTGCAAAAGTAACCAATCTATCTACGACCATTGAAGATCTGAAAAAAAGAGGTTTATGGTTTGTATGTGCAGATATGACTGGGGAAGTAATGTACAAGGTAAATTTAAAAGGACCGATTGGTTTGGTTATCGGAAACGAAGGCGAAGGAGTAAGTCGCTTGGTGAAGGAAAAATGTGATTATAATGCTATGATACCTATGAAAGGTGATATTGACTCTCTAAATGCATCTGTTGCAGCAGGAGTCTTAGCATATGAAATTCTTAGACAAAGAATGAGCTAGTTAACAAACAGAAGATACTTAGGAGGTTATACAGATGGAAATGAAACTAATTGAGATGTACATTGACGAATTAATTGAAAAAAGTACTTTGGATGCCCCCGCATGGAATATAGAGAAGGCTAGGTCTGGTGAAAAATCAGGCTGGAACTATATTGATGGATGCATGATTCTTGCAATTTTAGAGACATACAAAACTACAAATGACAAGAAGTATTTAGATTTTGCAGATGCATTTATTGATCATCGTGTAAATGCAGATGGTAGCATTACTGGATATTCTGTAGAACATTATAATATAGATGATGTAAATGCAGGAAAAACTCTTTTTGAACTTTATGATATAACAGGTAAAGAGAAATACAGAAAAGCCATTGATTTAATTTATACCCAAATTCAAAACCAACCAAGAACAGCAGAACAAAATTTTTGGCATAAGAAAATTTATCCAAATCAAGTTTGGTTAGATGGTCTTTACATGGGACAACCATTTTATGCAGAGTATGAGACTAGGTTTAATGATAAAAAGAATTACCCAGATATTTTTAGTCAATTCTTTAATGTAGTAAAACACATGCGTGACCCTGAAACAGGTTTATATTACCATGCATATGACTCAGCTAAAAAAATGTTTTGGTGTGATCCTGAGACAGGATTGTCACAAAATTTCTGGTTAAGAGCATTAGGTTGGTACTCTATGGCTTTACTTGATACATTGTATAAGGCAGATAGCAGCTATGGTGAAGATTATAATAAATTAAAAGAAATCTTTATTGATTTAATGGACTCTATGCTTAAATTCCAAGATGAAAGTGGAATGTGGTATCAAGTTGTAAATATGGGTGGACGCGAGAGAAATTACTTAGAAACAAGCGGAAGTTCTATTATGGCATACTGCCTTCTAAAAGGTGTACGTTTAGGTTTTTTACCTGAAAGCTACAGACAATATGGAGAAAAAGCATTTAAGGGTGTGTGTGATAAGTATTTAGTAACAGAAGAAGGAAAAATGAGCCTTGGTGGAATATGTCTAGTTGCTGGACTTGGTCCTGATGACAATCGTCGCCGTGATGGTTCTTATGAATATTATATGTCAGAACCTATTGTATCAGATGATGCAAAGGGTGTTGGGCCATTTTTACTAGCTTATACAGAATTAAGAAGACTATAAAATTTACTCTTTATCTTAATGGGGGGATAGCATGTATTCAAAAAATAATTTTGTAAAGACTCCGCCTATGGGCTGGAATAGCTACGACTATTATGATACAACAGTCAATGAAGAACAAATTCGAAAAAATGCAGAATATATGCAAAAACATTTAAAGCCCTACGGCTATGAGTATATTGTAGTGGATATTCAGTGGTCTGATCCTGAAGCAGGAACAGATCGTGAAAATGTACAATACATTCCTTTTAGCCAATTTTCTTTGGATGAATATTCTAGGCAGATTCCGGCTACAAATCGTTTTCCATCTTCTACAGATGGAAAAGGGTTTGGGCCGTTAGCAGAATACATACATAGCTTAGGTTTAAAGTTTGGTATCCATATCATGAGAGGAATACCAAGGTTTGCTGCTCATCAACATATGAAGATAAAGGGTACAAGCATTACTGCAAATCAGATAGCAAATCCTTATTCTATTAGTAAATGGAATCCAGATATGTATGGTGTGGATTATAGTAAGCAAGGCGCACAGGAATACTATGATTCTGTGTTTGAATTATATGCTAGTTGGGGTGTAGATTTTGTAAAGGTTGATGATATTTGTAATACCAATCTTTATATAGACAATCCTTATTCAGCAGAAAAAGAAATTGAAATGATATATTCAGCCATTAAAAAAAGTGGCAGAAATATGGTTTTAAGTTTATCTCCTGGTCCAGCGGTAATTGAAAACGCATGGCATATGGAAAAACACGCAAATATGTGGAGAATTACGGATGATTTCTGGGATGACTGGAGACTACTTAAGGCTATGTTTGAAAGATGTGAAGTATGGCAAAGTCATGTGTCAGAAGGTTGTTTTCCGGATTGTGATATGCTTCCGGTAGGTTATCTAGGGCAAGGATTTGGTGGAGAGCGTTATAGCAACTTTAGCAATGACGAACTACATACAATGATGAGTCTCTGGTGTATATTCCGTTCTCCCCTTATGATTGGTGGTGAGCTGACTAGAAATGATGAACAGACTTTATCTCTTTTGACGAATGAGGAAGTACTTCATTTAGTTAAACATAGTCATGGAGCAAGGCAAATCGCGAGGGATTCTAATCATGCCATTTGGTTTAGCTATGATGATGAAGATAGAATCTATTATTTGGGAATTTTCAATTTGTCGGAAGAAGAAAGGGAACAATCTGTTCTTTTGGAAGATATTAATCTAAATGAAAAGTTTCAAATGAGAGATTTGTGGAAGCATAAAGACTTAGGAGTTGTAGAGCATGAAGTGGTGGTTAATATACCAGCTCATGGTGCAATTCTATATAAATTGAGTAAATAAGGGATTTTGTCGAGAATAAAGGGGAGATTCTAATGGCAGCCTATAAAGGATATGAGATAGAAACAGATGAAGGATTAATTAAGAGATTTCATGAGGGTGAGGAAGAAATCATGGATTATCTTCTGGATAAATATAAGAACTTGGTCCGCAAAAAAGCAAGGGCTATGTATTTGATTGGTGGAGATAATGATGATTTGATTCAAGAAGGTATGATTGGACTATATAAGGCCATCAGTAAATATGATCCATCGAAAGAAGCATCATTCTTTAATTTTGCTGATTTATGCATAGCTCGCCAAATTTATACTGCGGTTACAGCTTCTAATCGAAAAAAGCATACTCCTCTTAATTCTTATATCTCACTAAATAGTAATGGGGTGGGAGTTGATTCGGAAGATTTCTCTATGCTAAAAGTATTGAATACGCTGACAATTAAGAACCCGGAAGATTTAGTCATTGACAAGGAGAACCTTGGTATGATAGAATACGAAATTGAGCGGAGTTTAAGCAACTTTGAGAAACAAGTTCTCAAGCTCTATGTTTCCGGAATCGGTTATGTGGAGATTTCAGAAGAATTGGGTAAGAATCCTAAATCAATTGATAATGCTCTCCAACGAATTCGTAATAAGCTCAGTACGATTCTGAATCAAAAGAAACATGAATAACTGCTGATGTGGCTCAGGGGTAGAGTACGTCCTTGGTAAGGACGGGGTCGCGGGTTCAATTCCCGCCATCAGCTTAGAATTTATTAGGGTTTGCGAAGTAAGTTAATAAAATCTTTTATGATTTTATCTAAGACTTTACTTCGCTCTTTTTATGATTTTATATTAAAAGATGAAAGGGGATTTATGCTATGGCAAAACTATATTTTTACTATGGAGCGATGGGTTCATGTAAAACTGCTACATTACTAACTACAGCCTTTAATTACGAAGAAAGAGGGCAGACAACAATTATTTTAAAACCTTCAATTGATACAAGAGATGGAGATTCAATTATTCGCTCAAGGGTTGGATTAGAAAGAAAATGTATTCTTTTGGATGATTTTACGAAAATGTATAAAGACGATAAATCCTCTATTATTAGTGATGTTATTCTAGTTGATGAAGTTCAATTTGCTTCAAAAGAAGATATTGATTTTCTTAGTGACATCGTTGATTTTTATAATATTCCAGTTCTTTGCTATGGATTAAGAGTTGACTTTAAGGGAGAGTTATTTGCAGGAAGTAGGAGACTTTTAGAGATTGCGGATAATATTATTGAGCTAAAGACAATGTGTTGGTGTGGGCGTAAAGCGGTATGTAATGCTCGTTATGATGAAAATGGGATAATAAGAGACGGAAATCAAGTCCTTATAGGTAGCAATAGCAAATATACGGCTTTGTGTAGAGAACACTACAAACTTGGGAGATTAAAAAAATGAAAGACTGTACCAGGTACACTTACGAAAATCTTACATTATTGTAAGAAAACTGTAAGTGTACCTGGTACATTTTATACGAGAGGATGATTCGTTATGAAAAAGAAATGGTTTATAAAAAGTTTTGTTTCATTTGCACTACCTTTATTCGTAGTATTATTTTTAATTGGAATGTTTAGTATATATTTTGTTTATGTTTCTGTTTTGCGAGAACTGAATAAAAATAATGAAAATTTATTGATACAGATTCGAAGTAATGTTGAAACCATATTAACGGAAGTGAATTCACTAAGTTTGAATTTTGAATATTATACAAAAGCATCGCAATATACAGATTATGTGGATGCAAGTATTCATACTCCTGAGAAGCGAATGGTAGAGGAGGAAATGCTTAATTACATAAACACAATTGTTAATTCTAGAACTTATATCCATTCTATCTATATTTATATCAACAATTCAGAAAAAAGATTTATCGTAAGTAATGAGGGGAAAGTTGATCCGGAACAATTTTTAGATAATGAATGGCTATCAGATGCGAAAGAGTTTCAGAATAGTGAAAATATGCTTTTGATGAGAGCAAGAAAAATAAAAAGATATTCCTTTGAAACTCCTACTAATGTTATTACTGCATATAGAAAGCTTTATATAGGACTAAAACAAGTGGGAACAGTAGCACTTAATATTAACACGTCATATTTGGATGAACGGTTAAGTAAGCTTAATTTGATGTCTGGGCAAGAAGTCAGTATATCATCTGAAGATGGTGGAGAATTCTATTACTTTTTGTATGGAAACCCAGAAAAAAATGCAAGTGATGAACGTATTACAGTAGAATCCAATGATAGAGGGTATACTTATGTTTCTCGTGTTCCTATGGATCAGCTTTATGACTTTTCTTATCGTATTAGCTTATTTATAGGAATTATTTTTATAAGTAGCATCGTTTTTATACTGATTGCTTCATACATTGTGTCCAAGCGAAATTATGATCGAATTTATGGAATTTATCGAGTTATAGAAGCTGCAGATGCATCCGCTCCATTACCTGAGCTGCCTTCAAAAGTAAAAGATGAATATGGCTATATTATTCAAAACATGATAAGAGTTTTTATCGAAACTCGTTATGTAAAAGCTCAGTTAAATGAGAAGAAAAGTAAATATGAAGCAATGGAGCTTTTAGCACTTCAATCACAAATTAATCCTCACTTTTTATTTAACACCCTTGAAACCATTAATTGGGGAATTGTAAAACATCTTGGAATAACAAATCATGTCAGTAGGATGTTAGGGAATCTTTCTGATATTTTAAAGTATTCATTGAGTAATCCTAATGAAAAAGTAAGGTTAAAAGATGAGATTGCTTATGCAAAAAGCTATATAGGCATTCAACAAGAACGCTATCAAGATAAATTTGAGATGATATGGGATATTGATGAGGTATTAGAGAATTATTATATTATAAAATTAATCATACAACCTTTAGTTGAGAATGCGATTTACCATGGTATTAAAGAAAAGGAAAGCAAGAGTAAAATAAAATTAGTACTTAAAAGAAAAGAAAACTACATATCCCTTGAAATAATTGATACAGGTAAGGGAATATCCAAGGAAAAGCTAGAAGAAATTAGAAGTAATTTAGGAAAGGAATCAAACAAAACAGCAAACATGCATATTGGTGTTAAAAATGTATATAAAAGGCTTAAATTAGTATATGAGGAAAACTGTAGTTTAAAGATACAAAGTAAAGAGGGATGGGGAACTAAAATTGCAATTCAGATACCTTTTGATGATGCAAAAGAGATT
>CAYYVJ010000074.1:0-9896 GCA_964475115.1 uncultured Lachnospiraceae bacterium | reverse complement strand
TTTCAGGCATATTTCCTCTTTCAGGAAGTTCTTCTCCCTCAGGTATCTCAAATTCTTCAGATAATTCTTCTCCCCAGCGTTTCTCCATCATTTCATTTACTTCGTCCATTTCAAAGTTTTTCATTCCACCTGCACCACCGATTCCCATACTTTCCGGTTTATATACTTCTCCAAAATCAGTGCCATAATTACGCATAGCAAAACTTTCTTCTACGGCTTCTAGCGCCAAGTACAGTCCCCATTCTTCTCCATTAACAGAAATTTTAGCGTAATTATAGAGAGAAGCAGCAACATCTAGAAAAGCATACATATCATACGTCAAGTATTCTTTCATACTAGTTGCATCAGACATATTACTATTTAGGACTAATTTATCTAACCCCTCACAAGTCTGACCATCTACATAATGATCAAATTCTATTTTAAAGCTATATCTGTCTGTTGTATTATCATTGTATACCTGGGTTAGACTGGTATTCCCTTTAGCACGAATGCCTACATTTTCATAGCTGACACCATTAATTACCACATTACAAGGAACATATTCTTCATCAATAGCATTCTCCAGAAGTTCCCGCCATTCCTCTTCATCCATTATGATATTTACTGTTATTATTTCATCCACATTAAATAGTTCTTCTTGATATGATAAAGAGATTTCTTTACTTCCATATTTCTTTTGTAGAGATTCTGAAAATAGTATTATCAAACTCACAGCGATCACAGCTATTACCACAATTCCTATTGCTAAACGGTTTACATGTTTATTATCTGTCATTGATTTCACCTCGATTAGGACATATATTCCCCGTTATAGCTTACTAGTATTGCACTTTTAACTCCCGCAATTTCTTGTAGGCGATTTACAAATGAAGTGTTTACATCTTTCATACGAAGTTCTATTGAAACTTCAATTCCACTAGCTCTAACGGTTTTAGATTTGACTACATGTTTTTCTGTTTCTCTTCTAAGTATTTCCACTGCATTTTCTTCAGCCACTTCATTTTCACAGTTAAGAACCAATATAAATGGCTTAACATTTACTTTTCGGTTTGCAAAAATCAAAAGAATACTACCAATAACAATACTTCCAAGTACCGCTAATGGAATCATACCTGCACCAATTACAATACCTACTGCAATTGACCAAAAAAGAAATACAATTTCTAGAGGTTCTTTAATTGCAGTTCGAAAACGTACAATAGAAAGTGCACCTACCATACCTAAAGATAATACAACATTAGAAGTAACAGCAAGTATAACAAGAGTTGTAACTAATGAAAGACCTAGTAATGTTATTGCAAATCCTGGTGAATACATAACACCAGAAAAGGTCTTTCTATAAATAAAATAAATAAATAATCCAACTGCACAAGAAAATATAAGTGCAATCAATGTGTCAATTACTGAAAACTGAGAAACGCTCTCTAAAAAACTAGATTTAAAAACATCATTAAATGTCATGGTAATTCCTCCAATAATTTTATTCGTACTGCCTACTAGCAGCGTATTTTGAAAATGCGCCCACTCTTATTGAGCTATTCTGGATCAATGCACAAATGATTTCTGGAAGGAATTCATCATATTTCACTTCCATTATCATATAACCTTTTTTTGAAACTCTAAGTAAGGAAAGGTCTTTATCTAGAAAGTCTGTATGATACAATCCACTTTGTATATCAGAATCAAATGTAATTCGTACATTTCCTGGTACATATACATACGGTTCTCTAATATATGACACAATGGTTTTAGGCCTCATATGTTGATGTTGTATTTTTAAATAAAATTCATGTAGTAACTTATTTGGACTACTCATCATCCAATCAACGTCACCTTCCATAATTTTATTACATTCTTCTTTTGAAATTCTACACGATAATTTCATACAACGATGATTCACTTTCATCTTCTTCTCTAAAGAAATAAAATTCGTGTCATTATTATAATAACGAATGCGAAACTTTTCTCTCTTTTGTGCACCATTAATCTTTTCCCGTAAAGCTTTATCCTGATAATTGTCAAAGTAAAGACTATTTATCCTATATGTTCCACTTTCTTCTGTATGAACATCTCCTTTCATAACTGTTTTTAGCTTATTTTTTATAACGATATAATCTCCATAACTAATTTCATATTTTATTTCATGACGATATTTTTCATCTATTCTCATTTAACTCACCTCCTCGCTGTTTTATATTTGATATTTTACAGATTAACCTTGAACAAAGCTTGAAAAATATAATCTTGTTTAAAGGATAAATTCGAAATGTTTCAAGCTTTTTTCAATAAATATTGCTATAATAAGAAAAAGAGGAGGGATAGCAATGAAGATTCTATTAATTGAAGATGAACTTGCACTGTCTGATGCCTTGCATGAGGTACTAATAGGAGAACATTATATGGTAGATGTTATCTATGATGGACTAAACGGACTTAACTATGGATTAACAGGTCTTTATGATGCAATTATCTTAGATGTTATGCTCCCAAAAATGAATGGATTTGAAGTATTAAAAGAATTGCGAAAAGAAAAAATAACTACCCCTATCTTAATGCTAACAGCCAAATCAGATCTAGATAGTAAAATCACTGGACTTGATTCTGGAGCAGATTACTATCTTACGAAACCTTTTCAGACAGAAGAATTACTTGCATGTCTTCGAGTCATTACACGGAGACATGGAGAAATTATAGAATCAAAGCTTTCCTTTGGAGACTTAGAACTAAAAATAAAGCAAGGAGAAATTTTCTGTCTTACTAGCAACATGTCTATAAAGCTTGGAGTTAAAGAGCTGCAAATTCTTGAGATAATGTTAAGAAATCAAAATCAAATCCTAGACAAGGAAGGTTTAGTTGAGAAAGTATGGGGATATGACAATGAAGCAGAATATAATAATATAGAAGTTTATATGTCTTTTATAAGAAAAAAGATTGCTTTTATTGGTTCTACGGTAAAGATAAAAGCAACACGTGGAATTGGATATTCTTTGGAGGTATGAAAGTGATTAGAAAACTAAAGCTGAAATTTATTATCACAATTATGGCTATTATTACTTTGATTCTAGTGGGAATCGTTGGAACGATCAATCTTATTACTAGACAGGCTGGTGCCAGACAGGCAGAGTCCTTTCTTTCTCATATGGCAAATAACGATGGAATAAGACGTCCCCTTCCAAGGTACTTTGGAGAAAAGCCCCCCGAAGGTACTATGCCATTTATGGAAAATGAGCTTTTATTTGATCTTTCAAATTTCTATACTGTGAGATTAGATGAAGATAATAATATAATCGAATGGATGAGTGATAGGAGCAACCTTTACACCGATGAAGAGATAGAAGAAATTGTAGCATCTGCTCTACATGAGAAAAATAGATTTGGAAATGTAAAACATCAATACTTTTACGCAAAGGACACCTCTTATGGTAAGATTATTGTCTTTATGGATAACCGTATTGAATCAGAAAATGCAAATCGTTTACTTTTGCTTTCATCCATTACTGGTATAGCAGCATGGGGCATATTACTTGGTTTCTCCATTATTTTAGTTAATTGGATGATAAAACCAGTTCATGAAACATTTGAAAAACAAAAGCAATTTATATCGGATGCAAGCCATGAACTAAAAACACCTATTTCTGTCATTAGCACAAATGCTGACGTACTAGAACGTGAAATCGGAAATAACAAGTGGTTAAGCTATATCCAAATAGAAGCCATAAGAATGAACTCCTTAGTTCAAAGCCTGCTAACACTAGCTACCCTAGAAACTCAAAAAAAGTTTATAAATTACTCTACCTTTAATTTAAGCAAAGCTATTTTAAGTGTGGCGCTCCCACTAGAAAGTACTGCATTTGAAATGGGTAAAACATATGAGATTCAAATTAAAGACAATATTATGTGTTCTGGAAATGAAGAAAGAATCAAGCAGATTGCTGTGATTCTCATTAATAATGCTTTAAAGTATTCAGATGAAAAAGGTAGCATAAAAATTAGTTTGTCTAAAAATCAAGGCAAAAAAATCCTTGAAGTGTATAATACAGGTCAAGGAATTCCGATTAATGAGCAGAACCGTATATTCGAACGTTTTTATCGAATTGACAAAGCAAGAAATAGCTCAAGCAAAAGTTACGGTTTAGGACTATCCATAGCAAAAGCTATTATAGAAGATCATCACGGCAAAATCAATGTTCATAGTGATTTGGGAAAGTGGGTTAAGTTTCAGGTTTATTTATAAGATCAATCACCATCAATATCATAGTTATCCATAATACTACATTTACTGTTTTAGCTATTTGATAACTTGCAAATATGAAAGCCAAATTACCAAAAATCAGGTATACTAGCACTAGTATCCTTGTCCTTTGCCTATTCTTTTTTAATTCTTCAGCACTCATGGGTTTGTTTATATTTTCAATTGGTGCTACTTTCCAGATATATAAACAAGGGATACAGATTATCACGAATACATAAAAGTGTTTTACTTCAACACAAATATGTTTCATACCTATTAAAGAGCTTATTATAATGAAGCAGGACAAAAAATAACACTTAATAGAACTTGAATTGTGATATCCCCCCGCATAAGAGCGTAATGGTATGAATAGTAAAAGAAAAATTACACATTCCAAAAACATTCCCATCGCATATCCAATTATGATTACTGTTACTATATTTAGTGCCATAACCATAATTATTTCAATACCGTATCTATATAGATTCTTATCTTTCTTTTCAATGCTTCCAACTTCAATTAATAAGCCTGTTAAATATTCCGATAATCTATAAACCACGCTTATTTACTTCCAATTTTAAAAGCTTTTGCTTCATTAGGAAATTTGGGTTGATACAAAATAAAAAGGCAAGTATTATTAACAGTAATAACCAATGCTAATGCAGCAAACTTTTTTAAAAGGTCTAAAAATAATTTCTTTTTCATATGTAGAACCCCCCTCATCTCAATCATTTTAGCACATTATTATCCTCTTTTTCCATCAATGTAATGAATACCCTATTTCAATGTAATGTTTGCCACTAACCAGCAACATCATAAAGGTAAAGTAAAACACGAGTAACAAAAACATTGTTTTTGTCTTCCAACTCGAGTAGTCCTTGGTATTTTTCTACGGTATCCTTTACTATCTTCATTCCAAGACCATGGTTTCTTTTATCTTCTTTCGTAGTCACATAATTTTGATTAGAGTCTTTTTCCCTATTTCCAGTGAAGGGATTTGTGACTGCAATACTTACATTTGGCAGATCATATCTCATCTTCAATTGAATCTTTCTATCTTTTTCTTCTAACTCTTTCACTGCCTCGATGGCATTGTCCAAAAGATTACCTAATATAACTGCCATATCGCTAGAATCTAACATTAGATCCTGTGGTACAAATACATCTAGTAAAAAATCTATTTTTAAGCTTTTTGCAATTCCCCCTTTATAGTTTAAAATAGAATCTATCACTATGTTTCCAGTCTTAGACACGATGTACTCATTCTCCAACTTACCTGTTAAACCTGTACAGTAATCTTTTAGTTCCTCATATTCCTTGTTTTTGACAAACATATTAATTAGCATGAAGTAATTTTTTATATCATGCTTAAATTTTCTTAATTCTTTCTGAGATGCTTCTGTTTGTTTATATTGCTCTAGATAGTATTCACGTTCTTTTTCCAGTAAAATATATTGAACTTCAAGTTCAGCCTTTTTCTCGACTTTACTATATAGATAATAAGTTACTATATTGAAAGCAAAGATGATTCCAATGACTACTATATCAAATAGATTTAATTGGTCTATCCCAGTTTTAAAGACAATATTTACAATTATTCCTATACTTCCAACTGGAATTAAAAACACCTCAAACCAGTCAAGCAAACTAATCTCAGCATCTCTTTTCCTCTTTGATATAAGAAATAATACTCTAATTGTTAACATCCATAAGAATTTAGAAGCCACAATACATGCCACATAAAAAGTATCGGTTAAATTAAAGTCATGATATATGAACCCATAAATGTAGGAAGCTGGAATATATACCAATATTTCAGCTAATATACCAAAAACACATGTAAATATTGTCAACAAAATCTTCTGTTTTATAGAGCCTTGATAGAGCAATAGAAGGATTCCTAAATAAAGAAGGATAAACATAATTATATTAGGAATTCCACTAACTGAAATATTATTTCCAAGAGTTATTAATATAAAGTAGATAAGCCAACCAAAAAAAATCATTGGAGCATTATATTTTAATTTTAAATAGTGGGACAAAAACATATGTAGAGAAAATATATAAAATATTTCTATCATAAATATTATTACTGTTTCAATCATGCTTCTCACCTTCGTTATTTATTTTATTTATCTGACAAAAACTCCAAGTAATTTTCACGTATCTTTTTACGTCTGGATTCGCTTATGGTAAGACTTTCACCATCTATCAGTTTTACATGATCATAATAATATCTTGTAATATATTCGCTATTTACTAATAATGATCTATGTATCCTAACAAATTTGTTTATTCCAGTTGCTAGCTTCTCTTCTATTTTTTTAAGTCTCTCATAATGGATATATACTTCTCCACTTTTTGTATGTATTTTTACAGTTCTACCATTACTTTCAAAATAAAGAATTTCGCTTAAAAATAATTTAGAATAAATTTTATTTTCCATGAAGGAATAACTTTCCCTACTGTATTCTAATCTATTAATGACTTTTCTCAATTTATCTTCAAGTTCTTTTTCATCAATGGGCTTTTTTAAAAATGCAAAGGGCTGTACTTCAAATGCCTGATAGTAATAGCCTTCATGCTGAGAAATAAATAGGAGTTGGACGAAATAATCTTTTTCTCTAATTTGCTTTGCAGTTTCGATACCATTTAAGTCACCCATTTCAATATCTAAAAGTATAATATCAAAGACTCCATTTTCTTCTATATCCCAAAGCAAATCTTCGCCTTTATCATACTTCTTTATTTCTGCATTTATATGTAATGACTCTATTAATTTTTTTACAATTTGTTCTAACGCTTCTACTATTTCTTTTGTATCATCACATATTGCAACTCGTAACATTTTCTGCCTCCACTTTATATTTTACTATAAATATATGAATTTCCTTCTTTCCCAACTCTTTCTACTGCTCCTATTTCATATAAAATATTTAAAACCACTTGAGCCACATTCCTTCTAATATGCCCCGCCTTAGCAAATTCCTTGCTTGTGAACTTTGAGTCTAATTCTTCTGGAACCATCTTTTTATAATCTTTTTTCCCATAAAGCTGAATTTCTTCCACAATACTAGTAGGTATTCGGTCACAGCAGTAAGAACCTTTCTTTTTATCTCTACTCCAACCATTTAAATAGCGATACTCATCCATGTTTACCATCATAATAATTATTTTTAAATTCTCGTGTTTCAAAAATTCTTTTATCTTATATAATTCTTTAAAAATATCATAATGAGAACCCTTCTTAGGGGAACGTCTTCCTTTTGATACTTCACCTGTTTCCTGATTAATCCAAAACAAATGTTTTTCGTAAGCAATAGGATATACTAGTGTTACAGAATATTCTGGAAGAAAGGCTTTTAATTTGTTTCTTAGTTTGTTAAACTGTTTTGTTTGAATCTCTATAATTCCTTCTTCTGTATAAATATCTGCATAATAAGAACCGATTTTAACTTCTTGATTTTCTGTCTTAGGTTCGAAATAATGCTTCAAGACTGCGTGTAAGGTCTTCTCGCTAAGAGTTCCTATCCCATCTCTCTCTCTATGAACAAAAGCTATCTTTTCATATGCTTCTAAAAATCTTTGGTGATCCAATGTTATATCCTCCGGTAACAATAGGGTGTTTTCTAGGTAGATTGTACATGATTTGCTGTAGTAATGCAATATTTCCCTTTTTTGTTTCTATTTTTCTTGACAAGAGCATATGATAATGTTATAAGTGTGTATAGAGTATATATACACTTATGGGTAAAGGAGATGATTCGTTGAATATTATAATAAGTAATTCTACTGGTAAGCCCATCTATGAGCAAATTACCATTCAGATTAAAAATATGATTATGAATGGAGAACTCGCGTCTGGAAATTTACTGCCTTCCATGCGCGTTCTGGCAAAGGAACTGCGTATTAGTGTTATTACTACCAAGCGAGCATACGATGATTTGGAACGTGAAGGCTTTATTGTAACAGTAGTAGGAAAAGGCAGCTACGTAGCAGAAAAAAATATGGAACTTGTAAAAGAAGAACAGCTGCGAAAAACAGAAGACTATTTACAAAAAGCGGTTTTCACAGCGAAGTCCGGGGGAATTACCTTAGAAGAATTACAAGATATTTTATCAATTATTTACAGGGAGGAATAGATATGGATTATGCAATTGAAATAAAAAATCTATCAAAAAGCTATCAGGGTTTCCAATTAGACAAGGTTGCTCTTTCTCTTAAAAAGGGAACCATTATGGGATTTGTTGGAGAAAATGGAGCTGGTAAGACAACTACCTTAAAAGCAATTTTAAATTTAATCCATATAGATGAAGGAGAGATTACTGTTTTTGGTCAAGACCATATCCAACATGAAAAAGAAATAAAAAAGCAAATTGGAGTGGTTTTTGACGAAGGTTCATTCCATGATAATTTAAATATATTAGATGTGGAAAAAATTCTCTCAAAAATCTATGAAAATTGGGATACTAACCTGTTTTTTGAATATTGCGAAAAATTTAAACTTCCAAAAAACAAAATAATAAAAGAGTTTTCAAGAGGAATGAAAATGAAACTCTCCATTACAGCTGCTCTATCTCACCATCCCAAACTTTTAATTTTAGATGAAGCTACCAGCGGCTTGGATCCTATAGCTAGAGAAGAAATATTAGATCTTTTATTAGATTTTATCCAGGATGAAGATTATTCCGTGTTAATTTCTTCTCATATAATTGGCGACTTAGAAAAAATTGCTGACTACATTACTTTTATTCATGATGGGAAAATTGTATTTAGTGAAAACAAAGATAAGCTTATCTATAATTATGGGATTGTACGTTGTTCAACATCGGAAGCTGAGAACATTGATCCTTTACATGTAATGGGAACACGTAACAATCGCTTTGGATGCGAGACACTAATTGATAATAAAACAGAATTTGAAAAGTATAACCACAATCTTTTAGTGGATACCGTTTCTCTTGAAGAAATTATTACATTTATGGGAAGGAGTTTTTCAAAATGAAAGGATTACTTTTAAAAGATTTACTACTTTTAAAGAAACAAAGAGTACACCTAATCTTTCTTTCTTTACTATTATTCTATATTCTTTACACCTTGTTATTAACAGATGGAAGTAGCATGATCATTACCATGTCTATGCTACTATGCAGCATGCTAACCCTTACAACCATTAGTTATGATGATGTTGCCAAATGGGATAAATATGCTATCTCCATGCCAGTCACTCGAAAGGATATTGTGAACAGCAAATATCTTCTTTTAGGAATTACTATATTAGGTGGTGGATGCATAGGTTTTCTTGTTTCAATTATTTTAGACTTTCTTATGCATAATCAAAGAATTTATGAAAATTTTGTGCTTACAGGATTTGTAGCTTCAATTGGTATCTGTACCATGTCCATTATGCTTCCCTTAATCTTTAAGTTTGGTGTGGAAAAAAGTAGATTAATGCTATTGGGTGTAATCGCTCTTCCTTCTTTACTAACAATATCTTTTTCTAAAATAGTTCAGATACTTAATATTCCTAAGCCAACACAAGCCACCTTAGATATGTTTGTAAAATTTTTGTTTCTTATAATTCCTATCATAACCATTTTAGTTGTTCTAATAACATATAGAATATCTATCCGCATTTATTGTAAAAAGGATTTTTAGAAAC
>CAYYVJ010000073.1:284-10087 GCA_964475115.1 uncultured Lachnospiraceae bacterium | reverse complement strand
GTAAGTCATATGTTTTTAACAATACAGTTCCTCCAAGGTTTCATTAAAGTTTGGAAAAGATATCTTAATACATTCACTATTTAAAATAGTGGTTTCTCCATCGGCTACAAGTCCAGCTATAGCAAAAGACATAGCAATTCGATGATCTCCCATACTATTAATAGTAGTTCCCTTCAAAGAAGTACCGCCTTCAATAATCATGCCATCCTCAGTAGCTCTGATATTTGCGCCCATAGCACTTAAATAATTCACCATAATATCGATACGATTGGATTCTTTTACTTTTAATTCCTGTGCATCTTTTATTATGGTAGTTCCACTGGCAAAACAAGCAAGTACAGCAATGATAGGAAGTTCATCAATAAGGGTTGGTATCATATCTCCTTCTATAACAGTAGCATTTAAAGGACTATGTTTGATTAGAATGTCTGCATAGTCTTCTCCTTTTGCCTTATTTACATTTAGCAAGCTAATATCAGCACCCATTTGCTGACAAACTTTTAAAATACCAGCTCTTGTAGGATTAATGCCTACATTCTTTATTAGAATTTCTGAATTAGGAACTAAAAGGGCAGCAGCAATAAAATAAGCAGCAGAAGATATATCTCCAGGTACCATAACCTTTTGTCCATATAATTCTTTAGCTGGTTGAATTATAGTAGTAGTGTTATCTTGTTTAATAGTTGCACCAAAGTAATCTAACATAATTTCACTATGATTTCTAGATAAATATGGCTCGGTAACACTAGTCTCATCGTCTGCATATAAACCGGAAAATAAAATAGAAGACTTTACCTGGGCAGAAGCCACCTTTGATTCATAATGACGACCTTTTAGATAAGTCCCTGTGATTTCAAGTGGAGCACATCCATTTTCTTTTATACTTCTTATTTTAGCACCCATATTGGAGAGAGGCTCCATGATTCTTTTCATGGGTCTTTTCTGAATCGATTCATCTCCAGTGATTATTGTAGTAAAATTTGTAGCAGAAAGAATACCTGAAAGAAGGCGGATAGTAGTTCCGCTATTTCCACAATCCAAAATACCAGAGGGTTCTTTTAAACCAAAAAGACCATTTCCATAAACTAGAATTTTATCTTCTTTATTCTTGATTTCAATCCCCATTTTCTGGAAGCACTCAATTGTAGAAAGACAATCAGCTCCTTGTAAGAAGTTGTGTATTTCTGTAGTACCCTTTGAAATCGCCCCTAACATAATTGCTCTGTGTGAGATCGACTTGTCTCCAGGAACGGTGATTTCACCTTTTAATGTATTTACTTTTGTTAACTTCATATTTTGGGATCCTTTCAGTAGCTAACTTTTATGGTTTAGTTACAAGATAGTTGTGGTTGCTTAAAAGTTTTGCTGCCAATTCAGCAGATTCTGAATCATAAAACTCAATACGTAATGCTTCTTCCTGAAACCCCCTAGTATGGGTAATACCTATATTTTTAATGCTAATTGAATGATTCGCAAGGATTGTAGCAGCTTTTGCTATACTACCTGCTTCATCAACAAGGTCACAATAAATGTCATAGGTATTAGATATAGGACCAATTCGATTACTGGATATAGAATCTCTATAAATTCTACTTTCTTCAAAAAATTCATAGATAGAATTCCCTTCTGAATGGGCTAATAATTCTTTTACAGAATTTAGATAATGAATAAAGTTATCCATTACCTTTACAATATTTTCCTTGTTTGCCAAACAAATTTGTTGCCAAATGACAGGAGAAGCAGATGCGATTCTTGTAATATCTTTAAAACCTCCTGCAGCCATGTTCTTCATGATATCTTCACTTTTAGACTGCTTTACTATATTAACTAAACTAGAAGCAATGATATGGGGTAGATGGCTGATTGCTGCCACTACATAGTCATGTTCAAAAGGGTCTAAAACAATAGGGAGAGCACCAATTGATGAAGTTAATTTTTCGAGTCTTTCAAGCGCTTCTTTGGAAGTCTGAGAGGAGGGCGTAAGTGCATAATAAGCATTCTCTAGCAAATGATCGGTTGCATTTTCATAACCTGTTTTTTCAGACCCGGCCATTGGATGTCCACCTATAAATACTTTTTCCATTCCAAGAGAAATAATTTCTTCATGAATAGGAGCCTTTACACTTCCAACATCTGTTAATATACAAGTATCTTTTAGTAAAGGTTTAATTTTACTTATGTATTCGACGTTAAAAGAAACAGGCATACATAGGTATATAATATCACATACACTAAATTCTTCTCCAAGTTCTTTTAATCCAAAATTAAGAGTACCATCTTTTAGGGCTTCTTCAATAGATTTATAATTATAGTCATAAGCAATAAGAGTGTAATCAGGATGATTATGACGTATACCCTTGGCGATCGATCCACCTATAAGACCAAGACCTATAAACCCGATTGTATTCATTAGAAACTCCTTTCCGATAGTTTTGCAAATGGACGCATTTCATGGCATAAAGCTTCAAATTGTTGAAAATCTAATGATTGTGGCCCGTCAGATAGGGCAGTAGCAGGATCTGGATGCACCTCAATGATAAGTCCATCAGCACCTACTGCGATGGCAGCCTTGGCTAAAGGAGCAACATAGGAGCGGACACCTGTTGCATGACTAGGATCCACAATAATAGGAAGATGGCTTTTTGCCTTAATAACGGGAACTGCACTTATATCTAGTGTATTTCTTGTAGCTGTTTCAAAAGTACGGATACCTCTTTCGCATAAAACAACATTTTGATTTCCTTCTGCAATAATGTATTCAGCAGCATTAAGCCATTCTTCTATTGTAGCAGAAAGACCTCTTTTTAATAACACGGGAAGTCCAGATTGACCTACTTCTTTTAAAAGACTATAGTTTTGCATATTTCTAGCACCAATTTGAAGCATGTCTACATATTTTACAGCAAGGTTAATTGCTTGCGTATTCGTTACTTCACAAATAGTTCGCAATCCAGTTTCTTCTCCTGCTGTTTTCATGAATTTAAGACCTTCTTCTTCAAGACCTTGAAAAGCATAGGGGCTAGTTCTAGGTTTATAGGCTCCACCTCGTAGAAAAGTTGCACCTGCAGCTTTCACAGCGATTGCAGTAGAAATTAATTGTTCTTCACTTTCTATTGCGCAAGGACCAGCCATAACGGTTAATGTTTTAGGTCCAATAGAAGAAGTACCTACCTTTACAATAGAATCTTCAGGATGAAATTTCCTATTAGTTAACTTATAAGATTCTGTTATAGGCATAGTTTTCTCTACCCCTGGTAAAAGCTCAAAGTTTTGGTCAACTAACTTTGATTTATCACCTACTACACCAATGATTGTAACTTGGTCTCCTTTTGATAAATGTGGAATGAGTCCTTTATCTTGAATAATATTTATGATTTGCTCAATAGAGCTTTCAGTTGCATTGGGTTTCATTACAATAATCATTTTTTTACTCCTTTAATTGATTGATTTTTCCATTGTAAAGGAAGAAAAATATTTTGTCAACACTAACAAACATTAAAGTTTTAAAGTTTAGCGTGAAGAAGTAAAATGCTTTGTTAATATTATACAAAATACTTGCTAATTATGCTAAATTTTAGTAAAATAAAACCATGTATTAAATAAAAATGTATTGGAGGAATTTTTATGAACGTTTACAAGACAGATAATATTCGTAATGTAGTTCTGTTGGGACACGGTGGCTGTGGTAAGACTGCAGTTGTCGAAGCCATGGCCTATATAACAGGTATCGTAAATCGCCTTGGTAGAGTTGCAGATGGCACTACTGTTAGTGATTACGACAAAGAAGAAGCAAAAAGAATGTTTTCTATCAGTACCTCTGTTGTTCCTGTTTTGTGGGAAGACACAAAGATTAACGTATTAGATGCTCCAGGATATTTTGATTTTATCGGTGCAGCAGAAGAAGCTGCCAGTGCTGCAGATGCAGCATTAATTATAGTTTCAGGTAAAGCTGGTGTAGAAGTTGGCACGATTAAAGCATGGGAACTATGTGAGAAGTATAATCTTCCACGTATGATTTTTGTTACAGATATGGATGAAGATAATGCAAGCTTTCGCCAAGCAGTAGAAGATTTAACAGAACTATTCGGAAAGAAGATAGCACCGTATCAACTACCTATAAGAGAAAATGAAAAATTTGTTGGTTTTGTAGACGTAATAAAATTAATCGGAAGAAGATATACCAGTTTATTAGAATTTGAAGATTGTCCAATACCAGATTATTCTCAAGCAAATTTAAAGATTTGTCGTGAAACATTGTTGGATGCAGTAGCAGAGACAAGTGAAGAATATATGGAACGTTATTTTGAAGGGGAAGAGTTTACACAAGAAGAAATTTTAGGAGCACTTAGAACCCATGTGAAAGATGGAAGTATAGTTCCTGTATTGATGGGATCTGGATATAGTGCACAAGGGGTAAAAGGGTTACTTAATAGTATCGTACAATACCTTCCTTCTCCGACAGATAGAGAAATAAAAGGAAGAAATTTACGTAAAAAGGAAGTATTTGAAGCAGATTATAAAGCTGAGCTGCCTTTTTCTGCAAGAGTATTTAAATCAATAGCAGATCCATTTATTGGAAAGTACTCTTTGATTAAAATTTGTTCAGGAGTATTGAAATCGGATAGTGTTATTTACAATGCAGAGAAGGAAACAGAAGAAAAGCTTTCAAAAATATATGTAATGCAAGGAAAGAATCCAGTAGAAGTAAAGGAACTTTATGCAGGTGATATCGGTGCCGTTGCAAAACTTTCCAATACAGTAACAAGAGATACCTTATCTACAAAAGCAGATCCAATTGTCTTTGAAAAACCAGAACTTTTGGTTCCTTATACATACAAACGGTATAAGGCTAAAAACAAAGGTGATGAGGACAAGATAGCAGGTGCATTAGCAAAGATTATGGATGAAGATTTAACGATCAAGGTAGTAAATGATACGGAAAATCGCCAGACATTAATATATGGTATCGGAGAACAACAATTAGACGTAGTAGTTAGTAAATTATTTACAAGATATAAGGTTGAGATTGAGCTTAGTAAGCCTAAATTTGCTTTTAGAGAGACGATTCGAAAGAAAACCAAGGTACAAGGGAAACACAAGAAACAATCAGGTGGACATGGTCAGTATGGCGATGTTCATATAGAATTTGAACCTTCAGGTGATTTAGAAAAAGCATACGTGTTTGAAGAAAAAGTATTTGGTGGCTCTGTTCCGAGAAACTTTTTCCCTGCTGTAGAAAAAGGGATACAAGAGTCTGTGATAAAAGGGCCCGTTGCAGGGTATCCGGTAGTAGGTTTAAAAGCAACTTTAGTGGATGGTTCTTATCACCCTGTAGATTCTTCAGAAATGGCATTTAAGATGGCTACAATTAATGCTTTTAAGGCTGGATTTTTAGAAGCATCTCCTAATCTTTTAGAGCCTATTGCTACTTTGAAAGTTAAGGCTCCTGATAAATTTACTGGTGATGTAATGGGAGATTTAAATAGGAGACGAGGTAGAGTTCTTGGTATGAATCCTGATAACAAGGGAAATCAGGTGATAGAGGCAGATATTCCTATGTCTGAATTATATGGATATTCTACTGATTTACGCTCTATGACTGGCGGTATGGGAGATTTTTCATATGAGTTTGCACGTTATGAACAAGCTCCTTCCGATGTACAAGAAAAAGAAATTGCAGAGCGTGCAAGTATAGTAGACCGAACAGAATCTTAATAAAATTCAGTTGCATTCGCAACTAGTAAATTGTATAATGAAGAAGCGAGAAATAGAATAACGATAGGAGGAAACTAAAAATGGATAAATACGAATGCCCATGTGGTTATGTTTATGATCCAGCAGAAGGTGACCCAGAAAATGGTATTGCACCTGGAACACCTTGGGAACAACTTCCTGAAGAATGGGTTTGCCCAGTTTGCGGATTAGAACAAAGTGATTTTGTAAAACTATAATAAGACATTAAGAAAGTGGCTTTTGCATGAAAAATTGCAAGAGCCACTTTTTTACTATTTAAAATAAAATTAAAAAAGTAGTTGCATTTCGATTAAATATAGTATACTATATTTCAAACGACATACAAATGTATGCCTGTGGCGAACAAGTTATGGATAATGTAAATGAGAAACGCAGATAGGAGAACAGTATGGAACAAAAATTAAAAGTAGGTATCCTTGGTGGTACTGGTATGGTAGGACAGCGCTTTATTGCACTTTTAGAAAATCATCCTTGGTTTGAAGTAGTAACAATAGCTGCCAGCCCAAGAAGTGCTGGAAAAACTTATTCTGAAGCAGTAGGAGAACGTTGGAAGATGACTACGCCTATGCCAGAAGCGGTTAAAAATATAGTTGTTATGAATGTAAATGAAGTTGAAGCAGTTGCTTCAAGTGTAGATTTTGTGTTTTCAGCAGTAGATATGACAAAAGAAGAGATAAAAGCAATTGAAGAGGCTTATGCTAAGACAGAAACTCCAGTTGTTTCAAATAATAGTGCTCATAGATGGACTCCTGATGTGCCTATGGTTATTCCTGAGATTAATCCTGAACATTTTGATGTAATTAAGTATCAAAAGGAGCGTTTAGCTACAAAGAAAGGTTTTATAGCCGTTAAACCAAATTGTTCTATTCAAAGCTATGCACCAGTGCTAGATGCATGGAAGAAATTTGGACCTAAAGAAGTAGTCGCTACCACATATCAGGCGATTTCTGGTGCAGGTAAGAACTTTAAAGATTGGCCAGAGATGGTGGAAAATATTATTCCTTATATTGGTGGAGAAGAAGAAAAAAGTGAGCAAGAACCACTTAGACTTTGGGGTAAAATAGAAAACGGTCAAATTGTTAAGGCTCAGGAGCCAGTGATTACAACTCAATGTATTCGTGTACCAGTATTAAATGGCCATACTGCTGCAGTTTTTGTTAAATTTGATAAGAAACCTAAAAAAGAAGAGTTAGTAGAATGTCTAAGAAATTATAAAGGTATTCCACAAGAATTAG
Source organism: uncultured Lachnospiraceae bacterium (assembly GCA_964475115.1). Taxonomy (GTDB): domain Bacteria; phylum Bacillota; class Clostridia; order Lachnospirales; family Lachnospiraceae; genus CAYYVJ01. The sequence continues at coordinate 3,098 of CAYYVJ010000073.1, read as the reverse complement.
AACTTCCAAGTGCACCAAAACAGTTTATTCAATATTTGGAAGAAGATAATCGCCCACAAGTAAATCTAGATGTAGATTATGAAAAGGGCATGGGTGTATCTGTGGGACGTCTAAGAGAAGATAGCTTATATGATTTTAAATTTGTAGGGCTTTCTCATAATACAGTACGTGGAGCAGCAGGTGGAGCAGTCCTTTGTGCTGAACTTCTAAAAGCACAAGGTTATATTGAAAAGAAAAAAGGTATCTGATAATATGATATCTGTATAAGAAAATACAAAGAGAGGAAGGGTAAGTTTACCCTTCCTCTTTTTGTGCTCTTGCAATAAGTGGAAAACATGCAGGAGTATTTATGACTTCCCCTTTATAATTAAATCTAGAACCATGACAAGGACAATCCCAAGTTTTATCTGCTTGATTCCATGATAAAGCACATCCAAGATGAGAGCAGACTGCATAGACTAGATAGATGTTTCCATCTGTTCCTTTATATAGACCATGGCGTTTAGCACCTTCATCTAACGGAAGGTAAAGTTCAGAAGCCAGAAGCTCGTTTTTGTGTATAACAGCGCCAGTCCCTATTTTAATATCTTTTACTTTTGTAGAAGGTAATTTTAGCTTTTTAACAGTTAAGTTACTGACTGATACTTTTATATCTTTTATAAAAGGATTTGAACCACTTCTACTAATTAGTCGCTGAGGGGAAAATAAAATAGAAGTCTCATTTGCTTTTCCTAAAATAGAGTCACTTATAATCTTGGCAGCTACCATGGAGGAGGTCATTCCCCATTTTTTATAGCCTGTTGCCACATAAAGGTTTGATTTTAATCGGCTATACTTTCCTATAAAAGGGAGTGTATCATGTGGCATACAATCGTTAGCAGACCATTTACATACCATCTTACTATTTGGAAAGTAATTTATGGCACTTGTTTCTAGAAAATCATAGGTGTTAATCTTTGGTGCTTCTCCAGTTCGATGCCCACCACCTCCAAATAGCAGATAATTATCATATGACCTTAAAGTATATCCATTGGGATTCTCATCAATATACATACCATTTAAAGCTGGAGCATTTTCAAGTGCAATAAGATAAGAATTGTCTTGGTGCATTCTTGCAAAATAAAAACCAGGAAAATCTATAATAGGAAAGTGAGTTGCTATCACTATGTGTTCAGCTTTCACTTCATAATTATGGTTCTGTTTATTTCTTACCTTTATTCGGTTTTGATTAATAGCAGTAACAAGAGAATTTTCAAAAATAGTTAAATTCTTTGATAGGCCATATAAAAACTCTAATGGATTAAATTGTGCCTGGTTTTTAAAAGAAATAGCTCCTTTTATTGGAATAGGTAATTCAATGGATTCGTGATATTCACAATTGATACCCAGACTTTTAGCGGCTAGAAGCTCTAGCTCCATCGGAGTTTCTGAATTAGTAGTATAGACAAAGTTAGGAAGAGACTTGAAATGACAAGAAATATTTTCTTCATGAATGATTTTTTTATAAGCACTAATAGCCTTTTCATGGGACTTTGCGTATAGAAAAGCTCTTTCCTGACCAATGTCTTTAATCAGCTTGTTGTAATATAGATCATGCTGACTTGTTATTTTGGCAGTAGTGTTTCCAGTAGTTCCACTACCAATACCATTAGCCTCTAAAATAATCGATTCGATACCAGATTTGTGTAAATGATATGCCACTAAGATACCAGACATGCCACCACCAATTATGGCTACAGGAATGTTTAAATTTTTATTTATTGATTCATAAGATGGTTTTTCAAGGTTTAATTTCCAGATTGAATTCATGATTACGCTCCATTTTCATATTATGTTTTCTTTAGTTTATCCACATAGAAGATTTTATATCCTAAATAATAAAAAAGCTCTAGACTATTTTCGCCTTATGTGAGAGAATATACAAGGTTGGGCTGTTAAATAAATGTCAAGCATCCCCCAAAAAAGACGAAAGTCTCAGTTCAAGCATTACATATTTGAAAGGAGTCATAAAATGATTTATTCACATGAAGTAGAAACGATGTGTACAGTGAAACAAGGCGTTAATCATGGCGCAGCTCCCATTCCAGAAGAAGCGAAATGGGTAAAAGCAAAAGAAGTAACAGATATTTCTGGCTTAACACATGGAGTTGGTTGGTGTGCTCCACAGCAAGGGGCTTGTAAGTTAACCCTTAATGTTAAAGATGGTATTATTCAAGAGGCATTAGTAGAAACAATTGGTTGTTCTGGAATGACTCATTCAGCAGCTATGGCATCTGAAATTTTACCAGGAAAAACAATTCTTGAGGCACTTAACACGGACTTGGTTTGTGATGCAATTAATACAGCTATGAGAGAGCTATTCTTACAAATCGTTTATGGTAGAACTCAATCTGCATTTTCTGAGGGCGGACTTGCTATTGGAGCTGGTCTTGAAGATTTAGGAAAAGGACTTAGATCTCAAGTAGGTACTATGTATGGTACTCTAAAAAAAGGTCCTAGATATCTTGAAATGGCAGAAGGCTATGTAACTGGAATTGCACTTGATGAAGAAGATCATATTATTGGATACCAATTCGTAAGTCTTGGTTTAATGACTGATTTTATCAAGAAAGGTGATGACCCAAATACTGCTTGGGAAAAAGCCAAAGGTCAATACGGACGTGTAGCAGATGCAGCAAAGATTATTGATCCAAGAAAAGAGTAGAAAGAGGAGGTAAGAAAACATGGCTTTATTATTTGAATCATATGAAAGACGAATTGATAAAATTAATGCTGTACTTAACAGCTATGGGATTGCTTCCATTGAAGAAGCTG
>CAYYVJ010000073.1:0-274 GCA_964475115.1 uncultured Lachnospiraceae bacterium | reverse complement strand
TGAGAAGATTACAAAGGACGCAGGCTTAGATGTATATGATTTAGTGAAAAAAATCCAACCAATTTGTTTTGAAAATGCATGTTGGGCATATATAGTAGGTGCTGCAATTGCTATTAAGAAAAATGCTAGAGTAGCATCTGATGCAGCAGCTTTAATCGGCGAAGGTCTTCAAGCTTTTTGTATTCCAGGTTCTGTAGCAGACCAAAGAAAAGTTGGTATTGGACATGGTAATTTAGGAAAAATGTTACTTGAAGAAGAAACAGAATGTTTTGCA
>CAYYVJ010000072.1:1807-10245 GCA_964475115.1 uncultured Lachnospiraceae bacterium | reverse complement strand
TAGAAACATACATATCACTACTAACTTGTTCTGCTCTTATAATATTTCCTTTCACAGGAATGGTTACTTCTATTTTTTGTCGATCCTTCTCCACACTTAATGTTGCGTGAACTTCTGTATCTTCTGTAAAGAATTTCTCAAGCTTTCCGATCTTTTCATGAACTGCTGCTTTTAAGCTTTCTGTCACTTCTATGTTTCTGCCTGTTATAATATAACGCATAGTCCTCAGCCCCTTCGTCTTTCTTATTAAAAGTAAGTAATTATTTAAGTAACTATTACTTTTATAACTATATTATATCACTTTCTCGTTTATTTTCAAGCAAAACTGGTAATTGTATATACACTTTTAATGTTTCTTTCAAGTTTTCCTTTAGAGACTTTATTCTTTTTTTGTCAATACTTTTCGACAAATATTTTGTCAAAAAATACGATTTATCAGAACTTCACAAAACATGTGTTTAAAGAAAAACAAGGGTTGTACACACATCTTTTTATGTGGATAGTGTGGATAAGTCGGTGCATAACTCAAAAACTTCTAAAATTCAAGATTCTTGAATGTGGATAACTTTTTCCTTATCGACATCTTCTTGTTGATATTACTTTGATTCTCTAATTAGATATTTCGCTTTTTTGTGCACTTTGCCTTTTTTTCACTTTTTTAAGTTTAAATGACATTTTCCATGTGTTTTAAGTACTATAGACAATTCACTTTTACAAATGTCGAATTCTATCAATTCATGCAAATGCTTTCTTTACTCTTTCGACATCTTCTGTGGATCACTCTATAAGTGAAAAAAAGTGTGTTTTAGCATTTCTGCCAAAACACACCTATGTATTTTTTTATTAATTAACAATCGTACTCGCACCAAAAGGTGTTCTGTAATATAAATCAGACACTTTTATTCCTGTTCTTGTAGTACTTGCATGAACTACCTTACCATTTCCTGCATAAATAGCTACGTGATCAATACCGCCATTTCCGTAAAATACAAGATCTCCTGGTTTCACATCACTTACCGCTATTTTTCTACCATCATTATATTGTGTACTTGCTCTTCTTGTCGTAGAATATCCAAATTCTTGATAAATTAATTTAACAAATCCTGAACAATCTGTTCCTTTGGTCAAAGAGTTTCCACCATATACATATGGATTTCCAACAAATTGCATCGCATATGCTGCAATCGCTTCACCTAATGCTGAATTAGCGGATGAAGTTGTTACAGGCGCTGCTGCTGTCTCTGTCGTCACGCCTGGTGTTGGTGCTGCTGGTGCTACCTGAGCTGCTGCATTTGCTTGCGCTTGTGCTGCCGCATTTGCTTTTCTTCTAGCCTCTTCAGCTGCTTTCTTAGCTGCTTCTTGTTCTGCTAAAATAGCTCTTTCTTCTTCTATAGAAACTGCTTCTTCAAATTCTACTCGAATATCAAGATATTCTTTCGATACCCAACCTTGTATGGAGTCGATTTCAATCTTTGCCCAATCTTCTACTTCCTCTACAACTGTATATTCTTCACCAAGAGGAATCAAAGTAAGACATGCAGACTCTGTAGTAGCTTCACTACGAACATAAAGTGTTGTCGTATTAACTGTTCCAATTCTATGTGCTAACTCTGCCGCTAATGCTTCCGCATCGCTTCCTGTAACAAAATACTCTGATTTGATATATCCTGTAACATTTCCTGATTCTATTTGATACCATTCACCTTCTGTTGTTAAAATGGTAGCTGCACTTCCATCATAAATCTTACCAACCACTTCTCCATCTGTACTAGGAGTTGTTCTTACATTCACATAACTATCCACTCTTGAAACTGCAATCGTATCATAAATCGATTTTTCAACTACTTCCACTGTTTCTTCTTCAACCGATGTCACTGTAGGATTCATTATCCTAGATATCCCAGCACTGCTGCTATCAACACGTGCAAAATAATTATTCAATACTAAAGACATTCCAGCTTCTGGTATTTCAGCTTCGAACGATGCTGCCATAGCCATGTTCGCTTGTCCCGCAAGAAGTATGGTTGCTGTCAAACAGCATGCCGCTGCTTTCACGACTCTATTTTTCATTTGGATCCTCCAATATGTATATCAATCTGCATGTTGTTACAAATGTTACAAAGTTGTTACATTTGTACAACGCAATTATAACAAAGGGAGGTATGGTTGTCAATCTCTTTTCGGTTTGTTCACACTTTTGGAACATTTTGGATTATAGGGTATTTAGATAGCGATCAATGGAGGTAATTGCATTGGCTCCGTCTGAAACTGCTGTCACAATCTGACGTAATACCTTTGTACGAGCATCCCCAGCTACAAAGATGCCTGGAACACTAGTGATTCCATCCTCATCTGCCACAATATAACTTGATTTATCCATTTCTAGAAGCCCTTTATATTCTTTGGTATTTGGTGTCATTCCTACTGCAATAAAGATACCATCTACTTCAATCTCTTTTTTCTCTTCTGTTTTTACATTCTTCACGACTGCAGATGTAACCTGAGTCTCTCCCTTTATTTCTTCTACCACACTATCCCACAGAATTTCTACATTTTCCAATGTTTTCAGCTTATCGGAATAGATCTTAGCAGCCCTAAATTCATCTCTTCTGTGAACAACATATACCTTTTCACATAGTCTTGCTAAAAATATAGCATCTTCTACCGCTACATCACCACCACCAACTACCATTGTTACTTTATTTCTAAAGAAAGCTCCATCACAAGTAGCACAGTAAGAAACACCTGCCCCTGCTAATTTCTTTTCATTTTCAAGACCAAGTTTCCTTGATACTGCTCCTGATGTTATCAAAACTGCTTTTGTCTGATAGTTTCCTTTATCTGTAACAACTGTTTTAACTTTTCCTTCATCTATAATCTGTTCCACTTCTCCATTTATAAAAGTAGCACCCAAATGATCTGCATGCTCTCTAAACTTCATACCCATATCAAATCCATTCATACTAGGCATTCCAAGATAATTATCCACCTCATAGGTATTTAAAATCTGTCCACCACTCATTGGAACCTTTTCTATCACAATTGTATCTAGTTTCGCTCTTTGTGCATACACAACCGCTGAAAGTCCAGCTGGCCCAGATCCTACAATAATCAAATCATATATATGATCCATTTTTCATTTCCCCTTTCATTCCTACAGATTACTTCTGTTGCTGTTTCGTAGAGTATAGCACAAAACTCTTATTTTATTCAAATGAATATGTTATAATTTAGAAAGTTTATAAAACTATTAGAATAAAGAACTAGGGTTCTTAAGAGGAGTATATATGAAAAAGATAGCGTTAATCACAGGTTCTTCAAGGGGAATTGGAAAAGCCATTGCTTTAAAATTCGCTAGGGAAGGTTACTGCATTGCTCTCAATGGAGCACATAATGTGGAAGCATTAAAAAAAACAGAAGAGGAAATAAAAGCACTTGGAGTTCCTTGCATCTCGTTTAAGGCTGACTTAAGTGTATATAAGGAAGCTTCTGATTTATTCTCTACCATAAAAGACTCATTAGGCCCCGTGGATATCTTAGTGAATAATGCAGGAATTTCCTCGATTGGCTTATTCCAAGAAATGACTCCTTCTGATTATAATCAGATTATTCAGACAAATCTAATGTCTGTTATGAACTGCTGCCATCTGGCCATTTCAGATATGGTTCACAAAAAGCAAGGAAAGATTATCAATATTTCTTCTGTATGGGGCAATGTAGGAGCATCTTGTGAAGTGGCTTATTCTGCTTCAAAAGGTGGAATCAATAGTTTTACAAAGGCATTGGGAAAAGAATTAGCCCCAAGCAACATCAGTGTAAATGCTGTTGCCTGCGGCCTAATTAATACAGAGATGAATTCTGTTCTCTCTATAGAAGATTTGGATCAATTAAAAAACGAAATACCTGCCGGTCGAATGGGTCAAGCACAGGAAGTAGCCGATTTGGTCTATGGGCTAGCAACTGGTCATGAATATTTGACAGGACAGGTAATTACATTAGATGGGGGATGGACTTAATTTAGTTCATCTCCTTTTTTTTACCAACTAAAGTGTAGCTAATAATTAAGGATACTAGATAAAGAACCCCTGTTACATATAATACATTTTGATATCCAATTGGATTTGATTCATATCCATCAATGGTCACATACTGGCCAGAATGCTTTACGATAAACGCAGCCATCTGATTTCCAGTAAGTCCAGCAAATGCCCATGCAGATAAAGCAAGGCCATGTACCGCACTAATGGTCTTCATTCCAAAATGATCAGACAAAAGTGTTGGTATATTTGAGAAGCCACCGCCATATCCAGCGTTAATTACAAATAATAAAAGAATAGAAATTGGAACGATACTATTTACAATACTTCCTGTAACAATAGCTAAGCCTGTAATTACAATCGATAAAACAAAGATCACTTTAAAAATTGTATTTCTATCTTTTAATTTGTCTGCTGCTGCAGAGAAGCCTAATCTACCAGCTGCGTTAAACACTGCTGTAAAGGAACTAATTACTCCTACAAAAGAAGATAAACCAACCGCTACAATAATACTCTTTTCTTGGGAAATAATAGCCAATCCACATGTAATATTAATATAGAACATAAGCCAAATCCCTAAAAATGTCTTGTTGCCAAAGATTTTAAACTTATCAAAGAAATCTTTTACTGGATGCTCAGACTTTGGAGCATGTTCTTCTACCCAACCATCTGGTTTTTTTAGAAGAAGATGTCCTGCAAACATCATGATAAAATAGGCAGCAGCTAAAATATAAAACATAGTGGAAAGATTAACTTTTTTCATAAGCATTTCCATAATAGGGCTCGCGATAACTTTTGCAGCACCAAATCCTGCTACAGCTAGTCCTATTGCTAAACCTTTTTGTTCATTAAACCACAACATTAATGTCTTTACAGGAGAAAGATAACCAAGTCCAAGTCCTATTCCCATAATTACACCATAGCTTAAAAAGATACCTATTAAAGATTTTTGTGCAATAAAGAAACCAGTTCCTGCCATTCCTATTGAAAATAATAATGCAGCCATTAAGGAAGATTTATGTATATCCTTCTCTACTACATTTCCAGCAAAAGCTGCTGAGATTCCCAAGAAAAAGATTGCCAAACTAAATGCCCATTCTACAGAACTTTTAGAACTTCCAATTTGTTCTGCAATCTGATCTTTGACAAGGGTCCAACAATATACTGTTCCAATACTACCATGTAGTAAAAGAGCTGGAATCGCGGCTCTAGTCCATTTGTTGCTAAACTTACTCATTTTCAATTTCCTTCTTTCTTTTTTTACATTTATATATGCAAACTCTCGCATTATTAGCGACGATAGGTATTGTATCTCATAAAGCTTTTCATGTCAATATATCCACTCCTATGCGAAATCGCTGAAATATTTTTAAAAACTGTAATAAAAACATGAAAAATGTACAAATATATATTGACAATGTTTCGCTAACATGTTAGTATTTTTTTAAGTACTAACATGTTAGTTGATGAATGTGACATGTTAGTCTAACTAATCACATACCAATTTAAAGGAGGGTATTTTTTATGGATTTTGTTAATGTTGTTATTGGTATCATCATGATTCTGTCATTTTTCGGATTAGTTTGGTACTGTGTTAAGGGTTTTAACCTTATGGTTGGATTCTTCTGTATGTCAGTATTTTGGGTGGTTCTTGCATTAATAGGCAATTCGATTACTCCAAATCCAGCTATGGCGGATAAAACTTTAATCGATGTTCTTACCAATGTATTTCAGACAGGACCTGAGAACTACGGTAAATCAATTCTAGTAAATATTTTCTTTGGAGCTTTCTTTGGAAGAATATTAATTGAAACTGGAATTGCGGCAACTCTAATTCGTAAAGTAGTAGAACTTGGTGGGGACAAGCCAAGAATCACTATGTCACTACTTTGTATTGTTACAGCTATTATTTTTACATCTATGACAGGTATCGGACCAGTTATCTCTATCGCTGTTATCGTATTGCCTATCATGCTTTCTTTGGGAATCCCTTCTCCAATTGCTCTATTTTCTTTTATGGGTTCAATTATGGCAGGTATTTTCGGGAACATAGTTAACTTCAAACAGTATCATGCTTTCTTTGTTACTGCAAATGAAAGTTATGCAAGTTATGACTACAATCAATATTTTACATTTGGTATCATTGGAATGGTTGTTTCTTTAATCGTTGTACTAACTATAGCAAACCTTTCTATGAATAAGAAAAAAACATCTCATGCTTGGGCAGCTACTGCTGATCAAGGTGGTACAGAAGATGCTCCTGTAATTTCATGGATTTCAGTTATCCTTCCAGTAATTGGTGTTGTTTTATTTAAAGTTCCAATTATCTTTGGATTTATCTTCTCTGGTTTATTCGCATTACTAACATGCGGAAAACTAAAAGGTGGTTTTGCTAATATTTCTAGAATGCTTTCAAAACAATTTGCAGATGGTGCTATTGACGTAGCTCCGATGGTTGGTTTCTTATTAACTCTTTCTATGTTTAACAATGCAGCAAACTATGCAGCACCTTATTTCAAAGGATTAATTGGTGGATTTATTCCTACTAGTGCCTTAGCTCTATGTATCGCATTTGCTGTTTTAACACCACTTGGATTTTTCCGTGGACCTTTAAACTTAGTAGGATCTGGTGCAGCTATTCTAGCAGTAGTTGTATCTGTAAGTGCTTGGCCAGTTGCATTCTTATATCCTTTATTCGCAATTACAACTGTTGGACCACAACATCTAGATATTACACAATCATGGGTTGCTTGGGGATTTGGATATACAAAAGTATCTACAAAAGATTATATGAAGATGTCTATACCTGCCGGTTGGATTATCGGAATAATTCTTTGCACTATCGTTTATATTATGTATGGAAACTTAGTTTAAAATTTATACAAGACACCAAACTATTAAAACCGGCTGCTGCTCTTTTGCAGCCGGTTAATTTATAAAAAATGGAGGAAAAAACATGGGCAGAATGGTTAGAATGGGTATTGATGTAGGAGGTACGCATACAAAAGCGGTTGCTATTGATAATGCTACCCATGAAGTAATTGGAAAGTCATCTGTAAAGACTACACATGACAATGCAAGAGGTGTTGCTGCCGGTGTTGTAGAGTCTTTTCAAAATTGCTTAAGAGAAAATAATATTGAACCAGAGGATGTAGTGTTTGTTGCCCACAGTACAACACAAGCGACAAATGCACTTATTGAAGGAGATACTGCAAAAGTTGGAGTTATCGGTATGGCCAAAGGTGGCCTTGAAGGATTTTTAGCAAAAAAACAGACAAAATTAGAAAATATTGACTTGGGAAATAATAAAGAGATAAAAATCTTTAATAGCTTTTTAAATGTAAAAAAAATGACACCAGAATCTGTATTAGAAACCATTCAGGATATTCAAGAACAAGGAGCACAAGTTATTGTATCTTCTATGGCATTTGGTGTAGACAATGGTGCACCAGAAAAAATAGTGTATGAGGAAGCCGAGAAAAAGGGGATTCCTACTACTATGGCTTCTGATATTACAAAATTATATGGATTAACTAGAAGAACAAGAACGGCTGCCATTAATGCAAGTATTCTTCCAAAGATGTTAGATACTGCCACTTCAACTGAAAGCTCAGTAAGAGAAGCTGGGGTTAACGTTCCTCTCATGATTATGAGAGGTGACGGCGGTGTTATGGAAATCACTGAGATGAAAAAACGTCCCGTTCTTACTATGCTTTCTGGACCAGCGGCTTCCGTTATGGGTTCCTTAATGTACCTAAGAGCTTCAAACGGTGTTTATTTTGAAGTAGGTGGAACTACTACAAATATCGGTGTAATTAAAAATGGACGACCTGCTATCGATTATTCTATCGTTGGTGGACATCCAACCTACATTAACTCCTTAGATGTACGAGTACTTGGTGTAGCTGGTGGTTCTATGGTTCGTGCAAATAAAAATGGAATTGTAGATGTCGGACCAAGATCTGCTCATATTGCAGGACTTAACTACTCTGTTTTTACAGAGACAGAAAAAATCAATAAACCAACCGTTGAATTCTTCTCACCAAAACAAGGTGATCCATCTGATTATGTTGCGATCCGTATGGAGAATGGAGAAAAAGTTACCATTACTAACTCTTGTGCGGCTAACGTACTAGGACTAGTAAAGCCAGAGCACTTCTCTTATGGTAATGTGGAATCTGCTCGAAAGGCAATGCAAGCTTTGGCTGATTATTGTGGAACAACGGTAGAAGACATCGCAAATCAAATTATGGAAAAAGCTTATGCAAAGATCGAACCAATCATATTAACTCTTGCTGAAAAATATAAATTAGAAAAAGATCAAATCTCATTGGTTGGAGTTGGTGGTGGTGCCGCTTCCCTTATTATCTATTTTGCTGAAAAAATGGGTGTTAAATACAG
>CAYYVJ010000072.1:0-1707 GCA_964475115.1 uncultured Lachnospiraceae bacterium | reverse complement strand
ATAGAAGAAGCTGGAGATTTAGCTGCAAAAGATATGCGTATTCCAACCGAAGAAGCTCTTTTACTTGAAAAGAGTCAATACTTCTATGTATTTGGTCAGAAGAATCCACAGCAAGGCGAAGCTACTCCTATTCGTATTTTAGATATGAAAGGTTTTATAAAGGTACAAAGAGGAAATGGTATGGCTATTAAAACCACTGCAGGTGACTATTTGACAGCAGTTAAAAAACTATGGGACGATATGGCTGTTTACCAAACAGAGCTTATCGCAAGACCAGATTACTACTTGTGTATGGGTGCCCGTGTAATGGATTATACGGCTGCTGACTTTGATCAGTTAGAACTACTAATGGATATCGAAGTAGGTTCCCTTGAACCCGAAACAGAAATCATTGTAGTAGCTGCCAACATAAAGCAGAGTTAATATGGAAGCAAACTACGACTTAGGCGAAATGATTCATGATTTACTTAAGATAGATGACCAAACCTGGGGACATTATATTTTCTCCAGGGACATCCTAAACAGGCGTATTTCATCAGAGAGAAAGCCAGAAATGATCGCCAAGGCAATCGAATGTGGCAGAAAATATGCCAGGCAAATCATGCTTGAATATGATAGCAATGACGTACGCCATTTAGCAGAAAAGCTAAAGATAAACATTGATTATAAAGATTCCTTACTCACTGGGAAACGTATTCTTTTTGCCTCTTATACCCCACCGGATGAAATCATCATCATGAAAGAACCCGTACAACGGGCTATGGAGCTTCTCTCAAAAAAAGACTCTATTCTAGTTGAACTTTTTTCTGAGGATAGTATAATGGATACTATCTTAGGACATGAACTATTTCATTTTATAGAAGATAAATTTGAAGATGAAATCTATACGAAGACAGAAAAAATATTATTATGGAAGCTCTTGGGCTTTAAAAACAATTCCACCATACGTACTTTGGGTGAACTAGGAGCTATGGCATTTACAAGGGAATTAAATGGACTAAACTACTCTCCATTTATGCTAGATGTACTTCTGTATTATAGCTATGATTCTTCTAGTGCTACAAAAATTTATCATGATGTTCTAGGTATGAGTACAGGAAGGTGACATAGAAAGTTGAAGATTATAAATAATGATAAGTCGTTGAATGATGTGACTTACAATCGAATTAGAGAAGATATCATGAACATGACTCTAGAACCTGGAACAGATGTTAGTGTGCAGAAACTTTCCGAACGCTATGGTGTTAGTAGGACACCTGTACGTGAAGCTGTTGTACGGCTTCAACAATCAGGTTTGTTAGAAGTCTATCCTCAACGCAAAACTGTAGTATCAAAAATTGACCTCCAAAGAGTTCGCGAAGAATGGTTTATTAGAAATTCACTTGAATCTGCTGTTGTAGATGAATTTATTCATAACTGCAGCCCCTTAGTAGTAGATACCATGCAAGAGTTGATTAATAAACAAAAAAAATATATTGAAAAAGATCATTTTAGAGATTTTTATAGTAAAGATAATCGCCTTCATCAGCTAATATTTGAAGTAGCTGGGGAAGAGCTGGCTTGGCAGACAATAGAAGAAGTTTCCTCTCATTACAATCGTATTCGCCTACTACATACTAAACTAGATGGAGTAGAGCCTACTATTTTGTTAGAACATGAGCAAATGGTGGCTGCTGCCCGCAAACTTGACGTAGAAGCCATGCGCAA
>CAYYVJ010000071.1:5553-10415 GCA_964475115.1 uncultured Lachnospiraceae bacterium | reverse complement strand
TATACCTTTTGCACAATAAATAACCTTAAAAATGTACCTTCTAGCAAAAATCATGCCCTTTTCACTTCTATACTTTAGTGGGTTCAAGCACACAATCAGAATATTTTAGTAAAAATTCTCTTATGCCACTAGCGTAAGGCGCTATATCATATTGTTGATAAAAGATAATAATACCCTCTTTTTTACAGTAAAAATTATCATCATTAAAGGTTGTCGCTATAAGGCTACTATAATCCTCGAAATAGATACTTGGATCTTTCCTTATTTCTTCAAGTACTTTACCTAAAATATAGATTTTATAGTTTGGAGGACATTCAACTAACTGATTAATCATAATACTTTGACTATTTTTCAAATCACTGCTATCTGCACATCGAATCGTACTTCCATGTGCTCCACCAGTATATTCATAAATATCAAAAAAAAGGCTTATAACACAACCTTCATTATAGGTTACTCCACAAACTACCATTGCCTCGTATATGCGTACTAGAAAGTCATTTTTTATTGCATTTTTGTAATCTTCTACAGCCCTCGGATATAATACTGTTTCACAGTATTTTTGATATGCCAATGCCTTTTCTTTTTGACAACTATTATAAATCATAAGAGCTTCTCTACAAAACGCTCCCATAAATTCAGGATATTGAATATTATATGTTAGTATCTTTTCTCCGTTATAGTATAATTCATCTTCTATTGTTTTCATTTTCACACTAAAACTATTTTCTTTCAATTGGTAACTCCTCCATAGCACATCGATTCCATCGTATTATCCTATGCAAAAAAAAAGATAGCTAAAACAATACATTAGTACTATTTTAGCTATCCTTTATATTTTAATATTTTACTGTATAATAGACAGCTACCACACTATCTATTGTGTAACTTAATGTAATTACTCCGAGTAGCATATTTGTAAACCATGCTGTATCCCAAGTCCTCAATATATCAAAACTTCCATTCAAACTCAAATTAGCTACACTTTCTATTTCTGAAATAAAATTTGGATTCCAAATATCAAATACTTTAAATACAATAACAGTAATTACAAGTGATAATAGATTTGTTATAACTGTGGTAATTGCAACTTGACTATTATAATGCCCATTAACCAATTCTACCGAAGCACGAATAATTCCCAAAACTATACTTAAAATTAAAAATGGTAATATCGCTGTCCATATTTCCATATTAAATATTGGTATGGAATACATGTCACTGTCTATATTGATCCAAACTCCCATTAGCTGAGGAACAAATGTAAATACAATAATAAAAATCACTCCGAAAACAATACTAGCTATACTTTCTCCACGCTTAATAAACGCTTTTTCATTTGGAATTATAGGTAGTTTGCTAAAATCCCATTCCTCCATTTTAAAATCAACTTTTAAATGAAATCTCTCTGTTACTGCAAAGGTAATAGTAATCCAAGCAAATATTTGAATCAAAATAGAAGGAATCATGACTATCTCTATAATCCCCTTTGCTGAATCTCCAAATATTCCTCCTGCTGTTATCGAATGAATAAAAAATGATGCAATATTTGCAATAAACAAACCAACTCCTGCACATATAAGTACAAGTTTCAAAATATAACAGTATTGATCATAATACTCTCCACCGATAAGATGTCTATCTTCCCCTCGATATTGCCTAGCCCTATTTGCAGAACTTCCTAATTCAGTCAATACATCTTCTATATCTTTATTACTTACTGCTTCTTCACCGACTTTTTCATATAGCATATCTTCTATTAATGTATAAAGCTCCTTTTCTATATCTTCTCTTTGTTCTTTCGGTAACCTTCTCACCACATCATATACATAACGTTTCATCATATCATTTACATATTCGTTATACATAATCTTCCACCTACTCCTTTTCCATTAATAATGAATTCATATTAGAAACCATTTGATTCCATTGTTCCAATAATTGCTTATATACCTCATTTCCAAAATCGGTTCTTCTATAGTATTTTCTGGGTTTCGTCTCGTCTGTATCCCACTCACTTATTAGTATCTCTTGTTTTTCTAGCCTTCTAAGTAAAGGGTACAATGTATTTGTGTCAATATTTACTCCCTTTTCTTCCATGCTTTTCACTAGAGAGTAGCCATATTGGGGTTTATCTAATTGGCTTATAACACTTAACACAATTGTGCCTCTTCGTAATTCTAATGTAAGGGTAGCTATAACTTCTTTTATATCACTCATTTGCCAACCTCCTTGTAAATATATTATACTGTGTGGTACACACCATTGTCAATATAAAAATATATTACAAATGAAACTGGGTTGATTCCATCTAGAAAGAGTACTTCATTAGAACTAATGAGATATTCTTTCTTGCTTTCATACGAATTAGTGAATAGACAGCACTATTTTTAGGAAGCAAAATGAAGATAAAGAAACATAAATTCTTAAAAGAAAAAAAAGTATTATAAAAGCAGAACAGGAGGATTTGCATGAAAAATAGAATCATTGCTTTATTCCTTGCTATCATTATGGTAATTAGTTCATTGGCTGCTTGTGGTAATCAAAAAGAAACATCCACATCAGAAGCTATTCCCAATGGAGATTCTTCCACTCTAGTGACAGCAATGGATTCGTCTGAAGGAACCGACGTGGATTACAAAGATCTTGAAACTGGACCAGCTAACGACTGGAACAATACACCTATCCCTTTTTTTAATCCCTTTGGCTCTCACGCCCTTTATAGTGAGGTAATCTATCAGGAAAAGGAAGCACTTACCATTACAACTCTGGATGGTTACACTCCAAAAAGCTGGGATGTTGTAGGAGAACTGTGGACTTTATCCATTCCCTCTGGAATTGAGTACTCCCCTTACTGGCTTCGCGCATATAGCAAAAACTTAGGGGCAGATCACTTCCAGAGTATTGATGGGCAAGATGTATTTTCAATACAAGAAAACGAAAACAGTCTTTGGCAAATTGTCGCAAAACCGGAGGAGGACGGTGCAACTCTTTTTATAATAAAACTTATGACACTGCCAACTAGCAAATCACTTACTTTGAATCCCGCGCAATTTAACGGGAATGAATACGGCTTCTACACCACCCAAAGTAAAGGCAAGATGCAATCTGCCACCATTACCCTTAAAGGTGGTGAAAGCACTGGAGTATCCTTGAAGGTAGAAGGTAATGTGCGTTATGGCTTATACGAATATAATGCGAGCCAATCCTTTTATTCTGATGTTCTTAATCGCAAAAAGACAGATGACTTTGTTTTAGATAATTTACCTATAACCGACGGTCTTCTCTATTGGCAAGTTAGCTTAGATTCCTCTGATCCACCACCTGATGAATTAATCATCCGTGTGGACGAAATTGCAACAGTAGCCCCTGTCAAATGGGGTGAGGAACCAGGTGCCATTCGAGTATCCGGTTTGCCCATGGGAAACGCACGCGTTGTCATTCCTGAATGGGCAAGTATTAGCCATGAACTACTACCTGAAATAGGCAGTGAATTTTATGGTATCGTCGATGAAAATGGGGATACCTTGTTTACTGTACCCTCTGGCTATTACAATGTTGCTTTCCCTTCTGGCTTAGGAAGTAATGATTCATTTTTACGTCTTGTGCCCGTAAACGCAGGTGAAATTACTACCGTGAATATTCCTCCCGAATTAAAATCTTCCGTTGGAGCAATGTCACGCATTTACGGAGATTTTGACGTAGGCGAGGGTGGAATCGATTTACTGGAAAATAAAGATAACGGTTCTAGCGCTACTGCAACTTTTATTTTAAATGACCCTAAAGATCGTGATGCATTTCCACAGAAAGAAGACGTCACCATCACTGAGGACGGTATAAATGCTGTTATTACTAGTATTACTCGCGAACCAGCAGGTAGTGACGTGGTACTTGTGCTTGATGCATCTGGGTCTATGGGTGAGAACATGAAGCCTTGTGTAGAAGCAGCAAAGCGATTTGTAGGCACACTCCCTAAAGACTCAAATATTCGGTTAATTCGTTTTTCTCAGGAGATTACAGAGTTTCCCGGAGCAGGTAAAGATACTGTCCTTAAAGCACTTGATACGATTCAAGCGGTAGGTGGTACGTCTCTCTACGATGCAACTTCCCGTGCACTTTCTCAGCTAAAGGATAAAAAGAATGGAGTTGCTGTTGTTTTTTCAGACGGTGCAGACTCACGAGAACCAGGTGTAGATGGTATCGGTAGCACCCTAGACAAAGAGGAGCTATTCTCTCAGATTAAAGAAAGTGGTATGACCGTTCTAACCATTGGATTTGGCAAGAACTGTGATACTTCCACTCTTACAAAAATGGCAGAAAACTCACAAAATGGAGCTTATTTTGCTGCTGCCGATCAAACATTATTAGATGGTGCATTTGCAAGCGCAGCCGGTAAACTGGGCAATCGCTTTACTGTGACCTATGAACGCCCCTCATCAACGGTTGACCAAAACAATGCTATTCCAGTCGTTTCAATGATGATTGACCGCTCTGGCTCAATGGATGAGTCTCCCAACAATAGTGATGGATATGACGTAGACTTTCGTCTGGACCGAGTAAAACGGATTTTTCACGATTTTATTTTATCCCTTCCAGAAGGAACACTTTTACAGTTAGGTAGCTTTGCTGAACCATTAGGAGGCGAAGAACCACGATACGATCAAATTACCACAGACCAAAAAGCACCTGTACTTCAGGCTCTTGGCTCACTTTCTGCAGGCGGAGGTACTCCGACCGCCCAGGCACTGGAACTCGCACAACTTAGTTTGACTCCAATTTCGAGCAACAAAAGAGTGCTTGTTTTCTTTACTGATGCAGCACTTGGTGATCCTGAAGATGAAAATGAAATCCAACGAATTAAT
>CAYYVJ010000071.1:0-5453 GCA_964475115.1 uncultured Lachnospiraceae bacterium | reverse complement strand
TATATGGTGGAGATACACCTGATTTTGCAAGCCGCGTATTACTTCGTATGCCTTTTGAAAATAAAACTGGCACAAACAAATTCTCAAAAATAACTGTCAAAGAAGCCTACCTCATGGACACTTTTAAAGGTATAAGTGCCCCTACTGGAAAATGCTGGATTGCACTAGATATGTCAGTTGCTTTTGAAAAATCTGATGTCTCATTGAAGGAAACATCAGATTTAGTTCCAAATATTCTTAATCACTTTTATCTTTCAGTTAACGACAATACTATAGTTCCTACTTCTAAAGCAACATGGTTAGCTGAGAATCCACTAACTCCTCCCGAAGAGGGATTACTTGTTTCAAATAACGTTTCTGCAAATGGTGCACTTATCTTTTTAGCGGATAAAGCTGACAATGAAACAATTCATCAACTTGCTTTACATTTATATGATACCATTAATGGACATATTACTTTGCCCTTAACTGGTGGTGTAATGGAACATTTACTCACCCTTGAAAAGCTACCAAAAGAGATTCAAAATGAAATCACCGAGTCTTTTTCAATTACAGTTACAGGAAAATCTGATGTGGATGAACTGGAGGGAATGAAAGTTTTCGCATCTGACAATGAAGAATCTGACTTATCTATACAGAGTTCTAAATTTCGTGTGCTGGAAACACAGTTTAATAGTAAAGTGCAAGCTCTTTTAGACATTGAACCACAGAAACGCCTACTCTATGAAGTGGAAACAGACCATGGTAGTTTAGTTACTGAGATAAGCAATATTGTCTATTCTTTGCCTCTTGGATTTACAGGAAAAACTATGCTTGCACCTGGTTCATGTAACAATCTGCGTATGCCTTTTGTCATTTCAAAAGAGCTATTAAGCACAAAATCGAACTTATTCGGAGACTTACAAAATGGTACACTTAGCATCCCTGTAACGGATGGTGTACCTTATACCACACAGAGCATGAAGTTAAGATTTTTACATGATTATTTTGAGCTACAAATCAACTCTCTCACTCGTATGAGCCCAGAGAGCAACCAAATTATATTGGATTTTACCATGGAGGACAAAAAAGATGGTCAGGGCACTAGTGGCCTAGAAGGTACCTTATTACTCCAGCTTAAGGATACTCTAGCAGAATCCGAAATAAGCGAGGAAAAACGTGATTTTACAACTGCAGAACTGCAACAACTTGTTTCAGGTCGAAAAGGCTTTTCTTCTTTCGGAGACACCACTGAAATCGATGAACTTGAAAATGCGTTTGAGGTGGATTTAGAAACAACAGAACAACTCCTCTATGGTGCATATAGTAGCAATAGGAATTGGTCCGCATTTGATGGGCAGAAACGACGTGGGTTACTTGTGTTTACCTTACCAGACGGATCTGAACCAGCCGATTGGGTTTTAACATCATCCCTACTACCTGATATGAATGTTTCACCTGAGGATAATGTTTATCCCAACACAGCCCTTCTTGCAAAAATGCCGGAAATCCCTATTGAAGCTGAATTTGATAAGGCCTTGGATGAAGCGGTGCAAGCAGCTCTAGCAACTTATCTCTCCACTCGCCATACACCTGAGTCAGTCACTCGTGTAGGCCTCTCTGATGATGAAATCCTCGGAAATCAAATTCCAACTCCTTCGTTAACTCTTTATGGTTCTCGCTTACTAAGCGCTGTGAAAACTGACGAGGATTTTGCTAGTATAATGAATTCCCAAAGGTGGATGCCAGGCAACGAAGGAGTCTTTTATAACTACGCCCCTGAAGCAGTAATAACACAAGGGTGGGGTAGTGAAAACGATCTTGCTGTCCTTGCAAAAACGATGCTTTCTCATTTGGGATACCGCCCTTCTTATCGCACAGTAAAACTTACTACTGCAGGCATGGATAACCTTAAAGATATTGCCAGTTTATCAGATGTTCCTAGCACTTTACCGGCAATTTCTTATCATACTGCAGACGGAACTCCAAAGCTTTATGTTCCTGTTTTTTCTAAAGATTTGTCAGAGCTTGCTGCCTTCTGTTATCTTACCAATGAACTTCCATCACAGGAAATTTCCCCTGCAATGGGACGCTTTAAAATTGAATTTTATGGGAAAATAATTGGCACAGCAGCGCAAGGAATGGCAGTCACTTCTGGAATATTTGGAAGCATGGCCGATGAATTAATCGGTGAATCGGGTGAAGGTGGACTATACGAAAGTATAACAGTCTTTGAAAAAGAATTATCTTTACCTGCTATGAGCCTTGATGCAATAGATATAAGTTATATTTCTACTTCAAAAAGTAATGGTGGTGAACTATTGTTGCCAGTCTTAGATACACGACAAGGTCTGTTATTTGATCAAAATGGCTGGGTAAATACTGCTGACTACTCCTTTGAATCGATTACGATAACACTAGAATGTGAAGGTATAACCCCTGCAGTTCATACTACCATCTTACAAGAAAATCAAAAAATGAATGAAATTTGCCATACACTAGCTTGGGGTGTGCCAGAGATGCTCCCAGAGGCAGCTGTACCATTTGAAGCAATGGTACAGGCGGAATCTGAAGCAGCAAAACAAGCTTCTAACTATTCTGTCGCACGATGGATGGGGCATGCTACCATTTCTAGATTGGTCAAGGGCCTTACAGACTTTGGCAGAGAAACGGCTCAATCTTTGAAGCTAACAGCTGGACGAAGTACTAGTCCAATTGCACTTATGGTAACCATGAAAAGTGATGGTCAAAAGGCGGAAGCAACTGTAGATTTGATGAATCACCGCAACCAAATCTGGAATGAAGAAAATGAGGCACACAATGCCTATAACATGATGTATGGTTTTTTTGCTAGTGAACTAGAAGCATCCGCTCTACCTGGTGGTGAAGGAATTAGTTATAACAATGTATGGGAACAATTGCCAAGTGATTCTAGTATACACCTACTTCCACTAGGAGATACTTCTCAATTTGAAGAAGCTGAAAGAATATTCGATGAAAAAAATTTACCTGATCTATTGGTCAAACGATTACGCGAACAGTCTGAGTCTGATGAGCCTGGAATCGTCTATCTAATACCTGACAAACCCGCCATAATAAACGGAAAGCCCCGCTGGGCTTGGCTTGAAATCAATCAAAACACTTACGATGTGGTCTCAGTATTTGAAACAGGTGAACGTGCTGGTATGTCAGAATATATTATTGGACTTTTACCAGAAAACTGCGCTGAGGTAGGAATTGGAGCAATTGTTGGGATTAGCACTTCTCTTTGGAGTGTTTCTACTTTCGCCCTAACTACAGATGATTACACAGAAATCATGGAACAGTCCAAAGCCCAGTGTTTAGGTATTGGAAAATATCTTAAAGCGGTAAGCAGTGGAAAACAAACCGTCGAGGGTGCCGGGAAAATCTCAGAAATGATAAAAGAACATGATTTTTCATATGCTTTTACAAAAAATATCGAAATCTATGAGAATCTTTGGATTCAACCAGACTTTAATAAGGGTTATGAAGAAGCTGTAAATTGGTATTTCGATGGTTATTAATTACAAGCATAGATAGAAACAGCAAAAACCTGCTCCTTTTTCTAAAGAGCAGGTTTTTTTACAAAGTTAGATGATATGTTGTCATTTATACACCCATTTATAGCAAACTTGCGTTTTCTATCTTATCACTTTTAATATCATAGATATCATCAAATAATATCTTCGTATTTACTACCTTTAGTATTCTTGCATATATGTCCAATCGTGACACCATTCCTGTCACCTGTAAATATGTGTATTTATGAAAGTAAACTACTGTAATAATATCGTATTTCTCCACTTGATGCAGCCTTCTATTTAATTCAACTTTCATTTCCTCGGAAAGTTCTATTTTTTCAACTATAATCCTCTCTTTGGCACGAAGTGCTTCCTCATAACCCTTTAAGGCAGCAAAGGGCATAAACTGCTTTGCTCTATTTTCACGATCCATCTTGTTTCTAGTCACCACTTCTATGCCCTCCTATCTGCTTATTTCTATCCATGGTGGTTCCAGCTTCTTCTAAGTTCATTCCTTTTAAAATTGCATTCTTACCATATTTCTTTTTTATATCAATCATTGCCTTCTGCATATTATGCTCCCGATCAAGGCTAACTGGATCCATGAACATGCTAAACTGCTGATAGGCTTCCTCTATTACATTATTAAAGGATATATTCACTCTATGAATCGGAGCCTTCCTATCTACAATACGGTCATAAAGCTGCTCTACACTTTGCATGATTATCCTTGCTGAACTCGTAGAAGTAAAAGTAGATACTGTCCCTCCTGACGATTCTTTACCAGCGCTATTGGAATAAGATAAATGCAGGGTCACAGATTGTGTTACTAACCCCTTATCTACTAAATCAAGACACAATAAGTCTACCATTTCCTTTACAATCAACTTGCAATCTTCATAATTATAATCACAGCCAAGAACTTGTCCACTAGTCATCGAATGATGTTTTGGTTTGAATGCCTTTATATCTTCAATAATAGTAGTTTCTCTCCCCCATGCATGATCTATTAAAAGTTCTGCATCAATTCCAAATATTTTATAAAGCATAGTTTCGTCTGATTTTACAATGTCCCCCATTGTAAGGATACCATAACGCGCTAATCTAGCCGCTATCCCAGCACCAATTCTCCAAAAATCAGTAATGGGTCTATGATTCCACAATTTCTTTTGGTAACTTTCTTCTGTTAGCTCTCCTATGTAATCTTCTGCATGCTTTGCAGTTATATCAAGCGCTACTTTTGCAAGATACAGATTCGTACCAATACCACAAGTCGCAGTAATTCCCCTTTTATCATATATATCCTGCATAATACGAATACTGAGTTCCTTTGCTGTCATTTGATACATAGGCAGATAATCTGTTATATCAAGAAATACTTCATCTATGGAATATACATGAATATCCTCTTTTGCAATATATCTTAAATAAATAGCGTATATCTCTGCAGAATAATCAATGTAAAGTTGCATTCTTGGTGTTGCCATAATATACTCTATATTTTTAGGTATCTGGAAAACTCTACAACGATTTTTTACTCCCAAGGCTTTCATAGCAGGAGTAATAGCAAGACATATGGTTTTTTCTGTTCTATCTGGATCCGCTACAACTAGCTTTGTAGTTATTGGATCTAGTCCTCTTTCAACACATTCTACAGATGCATAGAACGATTTTAAATCTATGCACACATATATTCTATCCTTCAAACTCATACACCGCCTTGTTTTGAAATAACTTCAAATTACTCTAAGGCTATTATACACCATTTGCTGAAACAGAACAAGTGTTCTTTCTTGTATTTTTAAACCATTCTTTGGCAGGACTAAAATCACGTACATACTCTATTTATAACAATAAAAAAAGCCCACTCTTTCGAGCAAACTTTTCTGTAATAACAGGGGCAGTAGGATTTGAACCCACGACCTGCGGTTT
>CAYYVJ010000070.1:0-11567 GCA_964475115.1 uncultured Lachnospiraceae bacterium | reverse complement strand
AAAAGATACTAGCGTTGAAGATATTACAAAACTTTATGAGTCTTTAATGTAATGAATTTAATATAAAAAAAGATGCAGCTTCGTGTATAGACGAAGCTGCATCTTTTGAATATTGACACAGTAAACCATATCTGGTATTATAATAGAAATTGGATAGATTTTATTCAAAATAATGCGTTAAGCAGTCTCGAAAGGAGAACAAAAATTATGAGAAAATTAAATGTAGAAGAGGTAGTAATTGGCTAATTAAATATTGGGCATGTTTAAGGCGAATGTCTTGGAATGCCACATTTAACTCTTATATATAGCTTAACTTTGTTAAACACATAATAAGATGTGTTTTTTTTGTACTTATTTTTAGAATAAGGCCATCGAGATAGCATTTAAGAGCTTTTAATTAGCTAGTTAGAAAAATGAAAAACTGATAATTAAAAGAAAGAGGTAATATAGTTGAAAGAAAAAGAACTAAGAGAAGGTTTTATAACAGCTGTTCATAGAGAACGATATGAAGTAAAAGTAAAGGATCTCGATTTATATGCTAGACTAAAAACAAGTATTTATTATTCTGGTAAAAATGAAGAAGATTTTCCT
The DNA here is from genome assembly GCA_964475115.1 of uncultured Lachnospiraceae bacterium. Taxonomy (GTDB): domain Bacteria; phylum Bacillota; class Clostridia; order Lachnospirales; family Lachnospiraceae; genus CAYYVJ01. The sequence continues at coordinate 10,976 of CAYYVJ010000070.1, read as the reverse complement.
ACGGTAGGTGACAATGTTATTTTAGAATATAACTCTATGGGAGATTCTTTGATCGTAAAAACGAAAGAGAGAAAGTCCAAGTTTTCAAGAAAAGATCCTGATGACGGTAGAGGCGAGCAAACCATTGCGGCTAATTTTGATTATGTATTTATTATGATGTCACTTAATTTTGACTTTAATCTAAATCGTCTGGAAAGGTATTTAACAACTTCTTGGCAAAGTGGTGGTGTTCCTGTCATCATACTTACAAAAGCAGATATTGGAGAAAATATAGAAGAAAAGATAGATCAGATAAGTAAAATCGCAATTGGTGTAGATATTTGTTCTGTTAGTTCGGTAACAGGTGAAGGAATGGAAACGCTAGCAAAATACTTACAGCCGGATAAATCAATTGTTTTTTTAGGATCATCAGGAGTTGGGAAATCTACTGTTACGAACTTTTTGCTGGGTGGAGAAGTCATGGAAACAGGTGAAATTCGAGAAGATGATTCCAAAGGGCATCATACCACAACGTATCGTCAATTATTTATATTAGAAAATGGTGCAAAAATTATTGATACACCAGGCATGAGAGAACTTGGTATGTGGGTTGTTGATGATGGGATGGAACAAAGCTTTTCGGATGTTCATGAATTAGCTGAGCAATGTAGATTTAGTGATTGCAGTCATAAAAATGAACCAGGTTGTGCAATTAATATGGCGTTAGAAAATGGAACACTAAGTAGTGAACGTTGGAAAAATTATGGAAAGCTTTTAAAGGAATCCAGGTTTCAAGCTACAAAAGAAAAGAAAAATGAAACCAAAAAAAATATAGTGAAACAAATTAAAAAAAAATATAGTAAAAAGGAAGAGTGGTAGGGGATATCCCCTACCATTTATAATGTACTTAAAATTATATTTCTAAGTTTTCTTGTTAATGCAAACGTACCAGCATCTTTTTTCTGAGTTCCCATCAAGATAGTCATCTGTTCCTTTGGGAAATTAGCAAAATAGGCACCTAGCCATCCGTCCCATCCATATTCTCCCTCTCGCGCAAGATAGCCAGTTTGAGATGGGTTTATGCAGACGCGCATTAGGTTTTGATATGTAAATCCGTCTAACCAATTGGCACTGTCAAATACAGCTTGTTGTATAGGCATTAGCTGCCCACTGATTAAATAAGGAACGGTTGCTGGTTTTAAAATCCGAACACCATTTAATTCTCCATTTTGTAACAACATGGTTGCAAACTTCATATAATCATCTAATGTGGAAACAAGCCCTGCACCTCCAGAAGCAAAAGCAGGTTCTATTGCCATGTGATTGTTGATAGCTAAATTATTTCCAGTATAAAGAATCATTTTAGCTTTACTATTTTTATCAGTGACTGTTTCATAGGTTGCGGCTAGTCTGTGTTGTTTTTCATCAGGAACCCAGAAATCTGTATCTGACATTTGGAGTGGAATAAAAATTTCTTTTCGTAAAAATTCAGCAAAGGACATACCGGAAGCTACTTCGATCACTGCACCAAGTACATCTGCCGAACTACCATACTGCCAGCTACTTCCTGGTTCGAAGGCAAGGACTGTTTTTGCAAGTGCATTTGCTACTTGGAGTGTATTCATTGCATTGTCTTTATCTAGCTTTTGGCAAATTTCATTAAAAACTTTGTCTGCTGATAGACCTGGAAGATCCGTTCCGTTAGGATAAACCAATCCAGAGGTCATACGTAGTAAATCAAGTACACGTATTGGACGTTCTGCGGTCTTACAGACTCCGTTTACGGATACTGTCATATGTGTATAAGAAGGCAGAAAATCGGAAACAGGTTGACATAAATCTAGTTTCCCTCTTTCCATTAAAATCATGGCTGCCGCTGCCGTTACAGGTTTTGTTTGAGAGTAAAGTCTAAAAATCGTATCCCTGCTCATTATACGACCTTGCTCTCTATCAGCCATACCAGATTCCATATAGCAGACTTCTTTGCCATTTTTTGTTACTAGTAGATTAACCCCCATTACTTCGCTATAGGCAATAGAATGTTCCATGGCTGCCTGAATTTCCTTTATCATGTTCATAACAAATATTCTCCTCTTTTAATTCCTTGTTTTTTGAGACATTAGATAATATATATTATACGCTATATATTTAGAAATGAAAAATATAATTTTTTTCTTGACAGTTAGTTTTATTTCATGTAATATTCAAAATAACTTATAAAAATACAAACTGACGATTGAGAAGAGTAATTAGTTTAGACTAAAATTCAGAGAGCTACAGATTGGTGTGACTGTGGCAAGAAGTTTTCCTAATGAATGGACTCATGAAGGTGGGAAGAAAAGCGAAAGCCCAGTAATGCCCAACGTATGTCCCACGTTATAGGGAATAGGTGTTAGAATGCACTGATTAGAGAGCATGTATATTATACATGAAATTAGGTGGTACCGCAGAAGTGTAAGCTTCTGTCCTAAATATTTATATTTAGGACAGAGGCTTTTTTTATTTTATAGGAAAGTTTATTAAAAGAAAAATAGGAGGTAAAGATTATGTATAAGGGCATTTTAGGTAAAGTGACAAACAGACAAGATATGTCTGAGAAAGATGTATTTGAAATCATTTCTGCCATTAATAACGATGAATTAACAGATGGTCAAATTTCAGGATTTTTGGTGGCATTAGTTATGAAGGGAACAAGCTTAGAGGAAACTGTATATATTGCCAAGGCAATGAGAAGGAATTGTATTCCGCTTAAACCTAATATAACAGCTGAGATGATGGATACTTGCGGTACGGGTGGAGGACTTAGTACCTATAATATTTCCACAGCAACAGCTATTATTGCAGCAGCAGCAGGGATTCCTATTGCAAAACATGGAAGTCGTTCTATTTCTAGTTTATCTGGTAGTGCAGATGTTTTAGAAGCGTTAGGAGTTAATATTAATTTAACACCAGCACAGGCAGAAGATTTGATTGAAGAGATCAACATTGCGTTTATTTATGCACCATTATTTCATCCAGTTATGGGAAAAGTACTTGCCCCTGAAGCTGCACTTGGAATAAAAACTATATTCTACACCATTATTGGGCCTCTTATTAATCCTGCATTTGCTCCACGTCACCTTCTAGGGGTATACAAACCAGAACTATTAGAAAGTGTGGCTTATGTGGCAAAAGAAATAGGATACACAAAAGCGATGTTTGTACATGGGTTAGATGGACTAGATGAGATTTCTCTATTAGGGAAAACAAAGATACTAGAATTAAAAGATGGAGAATTATCCTCCTATGAAATAGCTCCAGAAGATTTTGGGATAGAGCGTTGTACATTAGAAGATATTAAGACTGGAACACCTGGGGAGAATGCAGCAACTATTCGTGGAATATTTCGTGGTGAGATTACAGGACCTAGAAGAAATGCAGTATTATTAAATGCAGCAGGAGCACTTGTGGTTGGTGATAAGGCAATGGATTTTGCAGATGGCATTAAAAAAGTAGCTGAGATTATTGATAATAAAGCGGCTTTAAATAAATTAGATGAGTTAATAGAAAAATCAAACCAGTTTAAGTAGGTAATAAATATAGCGAAGAAACGGTTGAGGTGAGTATGGAATTTATAGATAGCTTGAAAAAGGAAATAGAAAAAGGGCGTAACGTAGTCATTCCTGATATTAAATGTTTTTCTCCTAAAGAAGGAGATTTACTTAATGGGAGAAATCCGGTAGATGTGGCAATTTCTTTGGTAAATGTTGGAGCACCAGTGCTTTCAGTAGTAACAGAATCCAAGGAATTTAAAGGTTCTATGGAACTTCTAAAAAGCATTATAAAAGCCACAAAAGTACCCATTCTTCGTAAAGATTTTATTTATACTAAGGAAGAACTTATTGAAACAAAGGAAGCTGGTGCATCAGCAATTTTACTTATTTGTTCTTGCCTTTCAAAAGAAGAAATGAGGTATCTTTATCATGAGGCAATAGAACTTGGTCTAGATCCTCTTGTGGAGACCCATACAAAGGAAGAATTGGATTTTGTGACAGAGCTAGGCGCAAAGTTAGTGGGTATAAATAATCGCAACATAATGGAATTGGAACGGGATGATGGAACTGTTTCGAGGACTAGACATTTAGCTACATATGCTCCAAAAGATGCGATACTTGTTAGTGAAAGCTCTATTAATAGTCCGGAAGAAGTCAGAAAAGCTATTCACTCAGGTGCAGATGTAACCCTTGTGGGAACAGCTATTTGGAAGGCGGAAAATATGGAAGTTTTTTATAAAATGCTGTGTTCACCTATTAGTGTTAAAATATGCGGTATAAAGTGGCAAGAAGATGTTATAGAATGCATGAAAAATGGTGTTGGAATATTAGGGTTTGTAGTAGAGTACCCGGTAAATGTACCTTGGAATCTAAAGAGAGAACAGGCTAAAGAATTAATAAAATTAGTTTCCGAGCCTCATAAGTCATGTATTGTAACTGGGGGAAAACCAGAAGAGATCATTAACTTAGCAAGAGAAATAAAGCCTAATATGGTGCAGCTTCATTATCATGAAACACTTGAAGATACAAAGATTATAACAGATATCTTATATGAAGAAGGTATTGAAATCATTAAAACAGTACCTTTATCAGAAGAAGAGCAAATCCTTCAATTTGGAACAACTGATATAAAAGAGATAGTAGAATCACTTTGCAAAACAAAAGTTTCAGCGCTTCTCATAGATGCTAGAGGGCCAGCAAATGCCTCGGATACTGGAATAAAAGTGGATAGTGAAATATATCAAAAGGTAAAACAGTTTTCTACCAAGGAAGTAATTTTGGCAGGCGGTATCAAACTAGATAATATAGAAGATATTTTAAAGGAAACAGGTGCAAAGTCTATTGATATTATGACAGGTGTTGAGAAAATAGCTGGTGAGAAAGACTCTAATAAAATAGAGCAAATTATGAAAGTAGTTGTAGATTACAAGGAAAAGGAAGGAGAATAAAACATGTCAAAAGGACGTTTTGGTATTCATGGTGGACAGTACATACCCGAGACACTGATGAATGCAATGGGAAAATTAGAAGAAGCTTATAAGAAATATAAAAATGATGAAGAGTTTAACAGAGAACTTAAAGAGGTGCTTAATGAATATGCCGGTCGTCCTAGCCGCCTATACTATGCGGAAAGGATGACAAAAGATTTAGGCGGAGCAAAGATTTATTTAAAAAGAGAGGACCTTAATCATACAGGTTCTCACAAATTAAATAATGTTATTGGGCAGATGCTCCTTGCAAAACGTATGGGAAAGACAAGAGTAATTGCAGAAACAGGTGCAGGACAGCATGGTGTGGCTACAGCTACAGTAGCTGCTATGATGGGTATGAAATGTGAAATTTTCATGGGGAAAGAAGACACCATACGTCAGGCTTTAAATGTATATCGAATGAAGCTTCTTGGCGCAAAGGTTCACGCTGTTGAATCAGGAACAGCAACACTTAAGGATGCAGTATCCGAGACATTTCGTGAATGGACTTCTAGAATCGATGATACTCATTATGTATTGGGTTCAGTAATGGGACCTTATCCTTTTCCGGAAATGGTTCGAGATTTTCAAGCTGTAATTAGTAAAGAAATCAAAGCCCAGATTTTAGAAAAGGAAGGACGACTTCCGGATGTGGTTATGGCATGTGTAGGTGGTGGATCTAATGCAATAGGCGCATTTTATGACTTTATCCCTGACAAAGAAGTGAGATTAATCGGTTGCGAAGCAGCAGGTAGAGGGATAGATACTTTTGAAACAGCAGCAACCATTAGCACTGGAAAAGTTGGAATTTTCCACGGTATGAAATCTTATTTCTGTCAAGATGGATATGGACAAATTGCTCCTGTATATTCTATTTCTGCAGGACTTGATTATCCTGGTATTGGACCAGAGCATGCACATCTTCATGACACAAAAAGGGCTGAGTATGTGGCAATCACAGATGATAAAGCAGTAGAAGCTTTTGAATATCTTTCAAGAATTGAAGGCATTATACCCGCTATTGAAAGTGCCCATGCTGTTGCATATGCAATGAAATTAGCGCCAAAGATGGATAAGGATAAGATTATGGTTGTTAATATTTCTGGAAGAGGAGATAAAGATTGTGCAGCAATTGCACGCTACAGAGGGGAGGATTTATATGAGTAATATAAGAAAAGCATTTGAACATGGAAAAGCATTTATCCCGTTCTTTACTTGCGGAGATCCAAGCCTTGAAGTGACAGAAGAAATTGTTTATGCAATGGCAGAAGCTGGAGCTGATTTAATTGAACTAGGCATACCTTTTTCAGACCCTATGGCAGAAGGTCCTGTGATTCAGGGGGCCAATATTCGTGCATTAGAAGGAAGTGTAACCACAGATAAAATATTTGATATGGTGGTAAGAATTAGAAAAACAGTGAAAGTACCAATGGTTTTCATGACTTATGCTAATGTAGTGTTTTCTTATGGTTCTGAGAAATTTATCAGTAAATGCAAGGAAATCGGAATGGATGGTTTAATATTACCTGATATTCCTTTTGAAGAAAAAGGTGAATTTGATGGGATATGTAAAAAGTATGATATAGACTTAATTCCTTTGATTGCACCAACCTCTTATGAAAGAATATCTATGATAGCCAAAGAAGCATCAGGGTTTGTATATTGCGTATCCTCTCTTGGAGTAACTGGGACACGTAGTGAGATTACAGCAGATGTTGAAAGTATGGTGAAGTTAGTTAAAAAAGTAAAAGATATTCCTTGTGCAATTGGATTTGGTATATCCACACCAGAACAGGCAAAGGAAATGGTACAGCATGGAGATGGTGTAATTGTAGGTTCTGCCATTGTGAAATTATGTGAAAAATATGACGAAGACTGTGTTCCTCATATTAAGGAATATGTAAAGAGCATGAAAGATGCTATTCGGTAATAATATGAAATTATGGGAATGTAGTGGGGGTAAAAATAAATATGTTTATGGACATTAACTCATCCAAAGAGTGGAAAGTCATAGAGAAAATTGAAAAGGGTTGGTCTGATGATGGTAAGTATTATATAGAGTCAATGAATGGACAAAAACTGCTTTTAAGGGTATCGGATCGTTCGAATTTTGACAAAAAGAAAAAGGAATTTGAAATAGTAGAAATGTATGCTAATTTGGGGATTGAAATGTCAAAGCCGATAGAGTTTGGAATTTGCAACAATGGAAATCATGTGTATATGTTATTAACATGGGTTGAAGGAAAGGATTTGGAGCAGGAGTTAGGTGGATTATCAGAAACGGAGCAGTATTCATTAGGCAGAATGGCTGGAAAAATACTAAAAAAGATACACAGTATTAAAGTTTTACCTGAAGATTTGCCTCATACAACAAAGGCTCAGAAAAAACTGAAACAATTAGAGAGTTATGAAAATTCTAATGTTCGAATTAAAGATGATGTAATTGCAATTAATTACATAAAGGATAACATTCATAAGATATGGAGTGTTCCACCGGTATATCAGCATGGAGATTTTCACCCAGGTAATTTAATATTGACACCTAACAATACCATTGGAGTAATTGATTTTAATAGGTGGGAGGTTGGAGATCCATATGAAGAGTTTTATAAGCTAGAAAGTTTTGGGACAGAAGTAAGTATACCCTATTGTAAAGGGCAATTGGATGAATATTTTGATGATATGATACCAGATACCTTCTGGGAAGTACTTGCAGTCTATGTGGCTCATGCATCCTTATATTCAATAAAATGGGCTGAGAAGTTTGGGCAAAAGGATATTGATAATATGGTTAATATTTGCAAGAAATCTTTTACACATTATGATGATTTTAAGCTAGTAAAACCATTATGGTACAATGATACTCGAAAAAACAGAGCTGATTAAAGTAATTTAATCAGCTCTTCTAATTCGTCACATAATTTTTTTGCAGATGTAAAATTTTTATCTTTTAAAGCTAGTTCTATTTTTGTTTCAACAGCTTTTTTCTTTTGTTCTATTTCTAAGTAGTCTTTACCAAAGTGATTGGAATAAATCATTTTTCTAAATTTTCGAATACTCATTTTTCGAATATTCTTATCTTCAATGATTAAAACATAGTCTACACAGTTTACGATTGAATAGAAGTCGTGAGAAACCATTATAACAGCACCATTATAGTTTTCCACTGCTTTTTCAAGTGCTATTTGAGAATAGGTGTCTAAATGGCTAGTAGGTTCATCTAGAAGTAACAAATTTGCATTGCTTTTTGAAATTTTTATCAATTGAAGTAGGTTTTTTTCCCCACCTGATAGGGATTCGATAGTTTGATTTAGAGCTTTTTCCTCAAGGCCATAGTCTAAAATCTTTTCTTTTACTTCGTCATTCGTCTTAAATCCAGCATCTAAAAGTTCGTTTAGTACAGTATTTGATTCGTCCAACATTTCCCCTTGAAGTTGAGACAAGAAAGCCATTTGAGTATTTTCAACTATCTCAATAGAATCATGGTTGTTTGCAAAGATTTCTCGAAGCAAAGTTGTTTTTCCGGTACCATTGGGTCCAATAAGAGCGATCTTATCGGTAGAGTTAATCTCAAAACTGATTTTCTCTAAAAGAACTTCATCAAAGGCAACACTGTAATCAGTAATTTTTAGAGTAATACCTTCTGGCATTGCATTGTTTGTAAATAGATCAATTTTCGGTTGTTTTATATCTACAAATGGAGATTTGATTTTACGGGCTTCTAGTCTCTCTAAATATTTAACTCTCGCATTTAGGGATTTGCCTCTAGAAGCTTCGTGGTCAGTAGTTGCTCTTATTCTTAACTTATCAATTATTTTTTCATTTCTCTGTATTTCTTCTTCATCGGCCACAGCAAGCTCTTGCAGTTCAATCTTACTCTGGAGTAAAGAAAAGTTATAATCAATATATCTTCCATTAAACTCTTGGAGTTCCGTGTTTTCTAAATGAATAATTTTATTAAAGCAATGATTTAATAAATATCTATTATGGGTAATAATAAGTAAGGTTCCTTTGTAGGAATTAATCAGATTTTTAAGTGAATTCAGGTTCTCAAAGTCTAAAAAAACATCGGGTTCATCCATAATCATAAAACCAGTGCTTGTTAGCATTTCTTTAATAACTTGAATAAGTTTAAATTCTCCACCACTTAGGTTTGAAACGAGTAAATTTTCATGTCTGTTTAGATTTGCTAAGTTTAGTTTTTTCCTGATATTACTTTCAAAATTATCACCATCAATGGAGTTAAACGCATCTAGGCTTTCTTGATATCTTTTTAATAGAGGCTCCATATAGGAAGCAGTTTCCATTTCCACAAAGATAGAATTTATTTCATTTTGTAGCTTTATAAATTCTTCTCCGATAAATTCAAAAACGGTCATATTTTCGGATTTGTCACGTTCATAGAACTGGCTCACATAACCTATTTTAAGAGTGGAATCAAAATCAAGTTGTCCATCATACATATATTTTTCAGGGTCCATAATGATTTCTGCAAGTGTGCTCTTTCCACTACCACTTGCTCCTATAAAGGCACAATGTTGACCATCTTCTAATGTAAATGAAATGTTATTATACAAATCCTTTCCCGGAAAGGAGTAGGATAGATTATTAATGCTTATCATATTATTACCTCTCTTTATCGTTTTGTCGAGTTTATCTTGGATAGCTTAACACTTTTTAAGATTAATTACAATTATTTTATGTGTCAAACGATAGTAAATTAGAAGTGGAATTTTTGTAAGGTTTAGTTCGGCAGAAGATTAAACAACTCAAAATAACCCCTTGGAAAAATGTTTCCTTTCCAAAGGGGCTATGTATTTGTCTGAAAGCAAAAAAGTCAATAGTAACGTATGAACTGATAGTAACCTTGAGGCTTACCACAAATCGGGCAAATTTCAGGAGCACATAATCCGCTTAAAATATTTCCGCATCCTAAACAGAGCCATAATCCTTCTTCTTCCCTACAAAACATAGTATTTGTCTCTAGTTCAGTAGCCGTTGTTTGAAAAACAACGGTATGATTCAACTTAATATTTGCAATTCCATTAAATAATTGTGACAATTCATTGTAACCTTCTTCTAAGGCTACACGGGAATATTCTCGATATAATTCTCTTTCAGCATACTCTTCATCACTAGCAGCATCCCTTAAATTTTCTAAAGTTGTAGTGTTGCCATCATTTATCAACCTCCACAGTCTTTGAGCAATAAAGATTTGATTTTCTGCTATATTATTAAAAATGTTGCTAACTTCAATTAATGACTCTTCTCTAGCTTGGTCACCAAACATTTCATATTTTGTACTTGTCTCCAATTCATTTCTATATGCATTTTGTAGATTACTATAGGTTTGACTTGACTGAAAATCCAAAATATCTCCTTTCTTAGAGTCTAGAATAAAGAACTTTATATAATATATGAGAATCTAGTTTTGTTTATGTTTTTAATATAAAATATTGACATTTTATAAGAAAGGGGGTACTATATTGATGTGATATCAAAATGATATCAAAAAAGGTTAAAGGTTATTAATAAAATAAAGGGGGAATAATAATGTCTCAAATGGAAAGAAATAATGAAAAACAAATGCATAACGAAGAGATTTTAGTAAAAGCAAGGAATGGAATGAGTGTTTTGATAGGGAATACTACTCTTATCGTATTGTTTCTTGCAGTATTTATAGTTGGAATCATGATTTCTCATACTGCTTTCGGAGTTTTTATGATTGTAATTGGTTCTATTTATTCATTTTTAGTAGGTCCTATTCTTTTTGCAGGACTTAAAGTCTTAAAGCCTAATGAGGCTCTTGTTCTTACACTTTTTGGAGAATATTATGGTACATTAAAAGGACCAGGATTTTATTATGTAAATCCATTTGTTTCTGCGATTAACCCTTCAACTCATAATACATCTAGTGGATCATTAAAAGCAGAACCTACGATTGCAGCTAATGCAAATGGTGTTACAGTAAATGCGGCACAGTTAGCAAATAAAA
>CAYYVJ010000069.1:0-11652 GCA_964475115.1 uncultured Lachnospiraceae bacterium | reverse complement strand
AACCATGAGTGCAATCTTAAATGTAATTGCATCTTCAAATACTCTTAAATCTAAGCCTGTGCTTTTTTGTAGTTTATCCAAACGATAAACCAATGTATTTCTATGAATATAGAGCTGTCTTGATGTCTCTGATACATTTAAGCTGTTTTCAAAAAACTTATTGATAGTAGATAATGTCTCATCATCAAACTCATCTGGTGACTTCCCGTCAAATATTTCTTTAATAAACATTTTACACAAAGGAATCGGTAATTGATAGATTAAACGTCCAATACCTAGATTGTTATATGCAATTACATTTCTTGTACTATAAAAAATTTTCCCTACATCTAAAGCCATTTTTGCTTCTTTGTAAGATTTAGAAACCTCTTTTAAGCCATTGATTATTGTTCCGTATGCAACGTGGACTTTTGTCATAGCTTCTGTATTTAACATATCTAGTACAACCTTAGCTGTCTTATCTACATCTTCGTAGCCTTCATTTGGCTTTAGCTCTTTTACAATGATTATATTTTTCTCATCTACTGCTGTAATAAAGTCTTTTGTCTTAGTAGAAAAGAGACTTCTTACTGTTTCTAAGGCATTGTTATCCTTTTCATATTTTGTTTCGAGTAAGAATACGACTCTTCGCACATCTACTTCAATGTGTAATTTTTTTGCACGATTATAAATATCAACCAATAATAGGTTGTCCAAAAGTAAGTTTTTAATAAAATTATCTTTATCAAATCTTTCTTTATACGCTACTAATAAATTTTGCACCTGAAAAGCTGCAATTTTTCCAACCATATAAACATCTTCTGTTGTTCCTTTAACTAAAAGAATATACTCTAGTTGGTTTTCATCAAACACCTTGAAAAATTGATATCCAGAAATCACCTGACTTTCTGCTGGTGACTGGGCAAATGCCAATACTGCGCTTTCATTTTCTTCTGCTTCAGGAAATGTAGTTGCAAGTACAATCCCTTCTGTGTCAATAACACATAAATCAATACGCGCAATGGATTTTAACCCCTCTATTGTGTTTTGAAGAATTTGATTTGAAATCATTTCTTTTCACTCCCTATTATTTTTTTCACAACTTATCTATTCTTATATATTATAGCATAATTGGAAAAATTAAAAGAGGAAATACACAAATTTTATGTATTTCCTCTGATTTTTTTATATATTCTAGTTATTACCTGTTTATTTGAGATTTTATACCATTTTTATACTATTAATATTCGAAAATCCCATTATTTAACACGTTCTATAATATTAGTTAAATACTACTTGTTGTGTGTCTTTATCAAATACATGAAGTTTTGTTAAATCCATAGCGAATTTGATTGTATCCCCAGGTCTAGCTGTTGTACGAGGATTTACTCTTGCAGTACAACTTGATCCAGCAATATCAAAGTATAAGTAAACTTCAGCACCAAGTAACTCATAAACTTTAACAGTAGCATCAAATACGCTTCCTGGTGAAGATTCAATATAAATTTCTTGATCATGTACGTCTTCAGGACGAATACCAAGGATAACTGTCTTATCAATATAGTTTCCGTCGATTAATTTTTTACCTTGAGCTTCTGTAAGAGTAATTGCATGGTTATCAAATGCTAATTTAACCTTATTGCCTTCTTTAACAACAGTCGCATCAATTAAGTTCATCTGAGGAGAACCAATAAATCCAGCTACGAATAAGTTTTGTGGCTTATCATATAGATTTTGTGGTGAGTCCACCTGTTGAACAATACCATCTTTCATAACAACGATTCTTGTACCAAGTGTCATTGCTTCTGTTTGGTCATGTGTAACATAGATAATAGTTGTTTCAAGTCTTTGATGTAATTTAGAAATTTCGATACGCATTTGTACACGAAGTTTCGCATCTAAGTTAGATAAAGGCTCATCCATAAGGAATACTTTTGGATTACGTACAATAGCACGCCCCATAGCAACACGTTGTCTTTGTCCACCAGATAATGCCTTTGGTTTACGATCTAACAAATGTTCGATATCAAGAATCTTAGCTGCTTCTGTTACTTGTTTTTCAATTTGATCTTTAGGTGTTTTTCTTAATTTAAGACCAAATGCCATATTGTCATATACTGACATATGTGGGTATAAAGCATAGTTCTGGAATACCATTGCAATATCTCTATCTTTTGGTTCTACATCATTAACAATTTTATCTCCAATCCATACTTCACCAGAACTGATTTCTTCTAATCCTGCGATCATACGAAGTGTTGTAGACTTTCCACATCCTGAAGGTCCTACGAAAATAATAAATTCCTTATCTGCAATTTCAAGGTTAAAATCCTTTACAGCAACAAAACCATTAGGATAAACTTTACAAACATTTTTTAATGATAAACTAGCCATTTTTTCTTTCCTCCTACTTTTCTAAAGCAATTTCCGTTTAAACATTTCTCTAACACTATGTTTATAATACACGATGAATCCCTAAAAATCTATGTCCCAATTAACCAAATTCTATTTTTACCTTTTGGTAAATTTGTATAGCTATTGGTTATATTCAATAAAACCTTCCCCAAAAACCTCTCTAACATCACTCACAATCACAAAAGCATTCGGATCTACTGTAGCCGTCAAATCTTTTAATTGGACAATTTCCTTTTTAGATACTACACATATTAAGACTTTTTTATCTTTGCTTGTATACATACCTTGCGCATATAAGCCCGTAACTCCACGGTCTAGTCCTTCCATGATAACTGCAGCAATTTCATCACTATGGTCTGAAATAATATATGCCAGTTTAGAGAACTTAAGACCTTCTAAGATTCCATCGGATACTTGAGAAACTAGATAAATAGCAATGATTGCATAAAGAGCCTTGTTTAGCCCAAATATGAATGCACCCGCTAACACGATAAGAGCATCTAATATCTGAAGTATTTGTGCGATTGAATAGTGTTTATAGTAATGTTGAATGATCGTAGCAAGCATATCTGTTCCACCTGTTGTAGCCCTTGCCCACAGCACCATTCCCATTCCAAGTCCTGTAATAACTCCACCAAATATAGAAGCTAGCACTAGATCATCTGTCATAATTTTTATATCTGGAAGAACATAAAGCGCTAATGACATAAAAAGTGTAGCAAAAATTGTTCTTCCAATAAATTTTCTCCCTTTTATCTTTCCAGAAACAAAAAACATGGGAATATTTAAAGCAAGATTGGTAAACCAAAGTGGAATTCCACCTTCTACACGTCCAGCTGTTATATCTTTTACAATAATTGAAATGCCCGAGAACCCACCCGTTACCATAGAAATAGGGTCATAAATCGATTTTATGGCAAAAGACATTAAAATGACACCCAGCATTATTATTAAATAATCAAACAAGACTGCCTGTATTTTTGGCAATTTCAATTTCATACTCTCCTCCATTACAACTGATAATAATTTCCAGGTCTAAGTATATCAAGAATTTTTAAATTTTACAATCAAAAAGGATCCTGTTACAGTTCTACAAAATCATTAATTTGTAGATCTGATTCCATGTCTTTAAAAATCACAACATTTTTGTTATCCTCGTCCTTTTTATAATAAAAACACTGATAAAATATCCCCCTTTTCCTAGCCCTTAAAATAGCATTCGTAGTATGCCCATCAAAATAACCTTCATATCCATTTGCATTGACACGGACAGATTCCATCTGAAGATTTTTATCAAAGTAATAACATAACTGAATCTTTTCTCCAGGATACATGTGAATTTCTTTTCTACCACTCTTTTCATTGATCCAAAGTATAGATAGAAATATCTTTGGATATTTGCAATCTTGTTCCAATACCAACACCCCCCTTTCTACATTATAGACTCATTTACTGCTTCTAGCAAGAATACATTATCCCAAATCACGGGTTAAATTTTACTTCCAAAAAGGTTATTCTTATTCCATAAATCATAAAAAGTAGGTGCATAGATCATGGAAAACCCAAGCAAGAACTTAGCAGCTGAAATCGGAAGCCGAATAAAAAAAGAACGGGTGCTACTAAACTTGAACCAAGAAAAATTTAGTGAATTATTAGGTTTTTCCCAAAAATATATAAGTGAACTTGAACGCGGCAGAAAACTATTATCCATTTCTTCAGCCATACATATATGTGAGACCTTCCAACTTAGCTTGGATTATTTGATTTTAGGAAAAGAACATCTTTATTCGGAAGCTGTAAATGAAGATTATGATTTTCAGGAAATGTTGCGACTATATGACATTTGTCCTAATGATGACAAAAAACATGTAATTGATATTATGCAAAGAATGATAACTCACGCATTAGTAGAAAAATCTCAAAAATAGGATAGCTCATTTTAGAGTCTATCCTATTTCAGTTATAATTATAAACAAAATACAAGCTATGATCCCAATTAGTAAGGGAATATCCATTATTCTTTCTTTCTTTTCTTCTGTTTTCTGAAAAATGCTTTTTACATGATAAAGCCTTCCAGAACGTTTTGCAATCCAAATATAAACAAGCACTGCTAAAAACGTTATTGTAAAAACAAGGATTATCCCCATTAAAATTAAAATCCACATAGACTCACTACTTAGACCAAGCATTTGCGTTTCTGGCATTTCACCCGCTAGGGCTAGCTCTTCTGGTGACATCAATCGAATGGCAAGGGTTGCCAAAGTAATGCTATGACCATTTATAATAAAATGAAAAATGATTGGAGCAAAAATCGAACCCGTTGCTTCTATTAAAAGAGCAAATATGATTCCCATTGCAAAAGCATATGAAAATTGATTCAAATTCAAATGTACCAAACCAAACAAAATCCCACTATATATTGCTCCTTTTAAAATCCCTGCTTTACGATAAGAATGAAAAATAATTCCTCTGAAAATAAATTCTTCAAAAAAAGCGGGTAAAACAGCTACAAAAAGCAAGTTTACCCAATATGGGTTTTCCATCATCTCTAGCATCATTGTATTCACACGATTCTCAGATAGCTGCATGGACAATATGTTTAGCATTGTAATAAGTGGCATAGATAAATATGCTAATAAAATAACTAATAGTATATTATCTATACTTAATCTTTTTTGTCGTATCATTGAAAGCGAAAGATCTTTAGATAGAACAAAATAAATTACAGATGGAATAAAAAGTAAGAACTGACTACTGCCTAAAAGCACATATTTTGGAATAGCAATATAGTTTGATAAGAAACTTATTCCCAAAGAGCCTCCCACATAGGAAGCTAACAGCACCATAAAGAAAATATTTGTTTGCCTTACTCTACTCATCTTTTATCTTTGAATCCAATTCTATGGTGTTTTCTGTTATTCTTATTCTTCCATCTTTTAAAAGTCTTCCTACCGCTCGCTTGAAGGCGTTTTTACTTAGTTTAAATTCTTTTTTTATTCTCTCTGGATCTGCTTTATCATTAAAAGGCAACGTTCCACCATAGTTTTTTATTTTCTCTAATACCATTTCAGAATCCACATCCATCTGAATGTGCGCCTTTTGTCTTATACTAAGGTTTAACTTTCCATCTTCTCGAACGCTGGTTACTCTTGCTTCAATTACACTACCTATTACAAATTCTTCAAACAATTCCTTTTTAGGAATTAATCCTTGATATAGGTTATCTACAGCCACAAAAGCACCTAACTCATCATTTAATTCATAAACAGTACCTGTTACCATATCATCTTTCACATATGGTGCATCATCTCTTAAAAAATCATATACTTTCATTGTTGCACATAGTCGACTACTTTTATCTATATAGAGTGCCACTACATAAGACTCTCCAACTTCTACCGGAGTAGACTGTTCTTTAAAAGGTAAGAACAAATCTTTTTCTAATCCCCAATCTAAAAAGGCACCAATATCACTTACAGATTTCACCTTTAATAATGCTGTTTCTCCTATAATAAGTGCTGGCTCATTTACCGTAGAAATAATCCTGTCTGAAGAATCTCTATATACGAATACTTCCAGCTTGTCCCCTACCTTTGCTCCTGCAGGAACCTGCTTGCCAGGCAATAATACTTTCTCTTCTTTTCCCTGTGTACCTAAGTATACCCCAAACTCTGTTTGATTTATTATCTCAAGTACTTGTTTCACTCCTAATTCTATCATATCTTCCCTCTCTTACCCTAATTCAACATGTTTAAAAACTGTTTTACTCTAGGATTTTCACTTTGATTTAGTTGAGTATAACTGCCTTCTTCTAGGATTTCTCCATTGTCAATAAACACAATACGATTTCCCACTTCTCTTGCAAAAGACATTTTATGAGTTACAATTACAATCGTTCTATTTTCTTCGGCAAGCTTTTTTATAATACTTAACACTTCCACTTCAAGTTCCGGATCTAAGGCACTGGTGGGTTCATCGAAAAGCAATAATTCTGGTTTCATTGCTAAGGCTCTCGCTATGGCAATTCTTTGCTGCTGTCCACCAGATAATTGGTGTGGATAGCTATTCTTCTTTTCCAACAAACCAACCTTTTCTAATAATTCCAAGCCTTCTTCGATTGCTTTCTTCTTCGGTTGTTTTAGAACCACAATGGGTCCTTCTATAATATTCTCGATTGCCGTTTTATGAGGAAAAAGCTGAAAACCTTGAAATACCATTCCAGTCTTTTTTCTTATTTCTTGAATTTCACTCTTCTTTACTTTATTAGAGGTAAAGGCAATCTTTGATTCATTCATTTCCATTGTTCCACTATTAGGAACTTCCAGTAAATTCATGCATTTCAAAAGAGTTGTCTTTCCTGACCCTGAAGGGCCTATTAGTACCGTTGTTTTCTTAGGTTCTATAGTTAGAGAAATTCCTTTTAATACTTGATTATCACCAAAGCTTTTTCTAATCTCTTTTAAATAATACAAATAAAATCCCCCTATCCATTCTGACCTGCACTTAATTTTACTTCTGCTTTCTTCTGTACCCAGGTTAAAAGGGAACAAAATACTAGATATAGAACAGCCACTTCACAATATAACAATAACGGTTCGTATTTTTGTGCTGCAATTCTCTGAGTAGTCATAAACATTTCAGATAATGTGACTGTTGATGCCAAAGAGGTATCCTTTACCAATCCAATGAATGTATTAAACAAAGGTGGAATGGATACTTTTGCAGCTTGTGGCAAAATAATTCTTCTCAACACCTGAAAATAGTTCATGCCCAGAGAATATCCTGCTTCCCATTGCCCTGCTGAAATGGACAAAATCGCTGCCCTGATTGTTTCTGATGAATAGGCACCAACATTTAAGGAGAAAGCAATCACTGCTGCTGGAAAAGGATCTAATAAGATTCCTAGTTTTGGCAAACCATAAAATATAATAAATATCTGCACTAATAAAGGAGTTCCTCGAAAGACCCAAACATAAAAACGAACAAATTCCTCTAAGATTCTGATCTTTGCAACCCTTACGATGGCTACAAATATAGCGATACATAAACCAAAAAAGAAAGATATTAATGTTAACGGTATTGTAAAGATTAACCCTGCCTTCAGCATAGGCCAAAAGGATTGAATTAGAATCTCTATCGCTCTTTGGTTGGCTGTCATTTTATTCCCTCACTATACTTTATTTGGAAATATCAATTCCAAAGTATTTTTCTGATATTTCTTTCAAAACTCCTTTTGATTCTAGGCTCGCTAATGCATCATTAATTGCTGCCTTAAAGCTTTCATTTTCTTTTCGAATCAATACTGCATTTTTACTAGCTTCTTCTAAGGTTTTCGCTATCTTAACCTGAGAATCTGGTTTTTGTTTCATATAGTCATAAAAAGATACTTCATCATTAATGGTTGCGTCCGCTCTACCTGCTAATACTAATTCAATAGCCTTACTAAACAAGCCATCTGTGCTAATAACTTCTGCACCATAACTTTCTGCCATTGCAGCAAAATTACTAGTTAGGGAGTTTGCTGACTTCTTACCTTCTAAACCTTCAAATGTAGTTAGTTCATCGTTATCACTTTTTACAATCAATGCTGCTCTACTAATGGTATAAGGAGTCGAAAAGTCATATTTTTCGCTTCTCTCAGGAGTAATACCAACTTGATTCATAACTACATCATAACGCTTTGCATCCAAGCCTGCAATACAAGCATCCCAGTTTGTCTCAATAAATTCTACTTCTAATCCCATTTCTTCTGCAATTGCTCTTCCTACTTCTACATCATATCCCACTAATTCATCTGCATCGTTATGATAAGTAAAAGGTGGATAGGTACCTTCCGTTCCTATAAGAAGCTTACCTCTTTCTTTTATTTCTTCTAATAAATCTTTCTCTGTTCCTACGTTATCTTCTGTATTTTTATTACTTTTCTGGCAAGCTACCACGCTAAATACTGTAAGAGATAGTGCAAGAACAATACCAAACTGTTTCCATTTTTTCATATATAAGTTCCTCCTGTTTTTCGCTTTCATACTTTTCCTATTACTTTTGTATGGAATAATGGAAGTATAAACTTTTCCGTCTCTTTTGTCAACCTAGATTTCTCTCATAATTATAGCAAGTAATCTGTGTTTTAACAATGTATTTTCATTTTGAAAACGCAAGAAAGAGTTTGCCAAGACTTTGTTAAACAAACTCTTGGTAAACTCTTTGCTTTACTTACAGTTTTTTTTAATTATTATTTGTCCGCTACTCTTCTTTGGAAAAACTTAACAACTTCTACAATTGGAATTGTACTAAAGGCAAGAGCCATGGAAATACCATATTCCATTAGAGTAATGTGCTCAAATCCAAATGCATCTGAAATACCTGGTAAATAAATAACGCCAGTTGTTAAAATAAGGCTAACTACCATCGCCCCAATTAAGTAAGGGTTTTGATTCTTCATAGAGAAGATACTTCCTCTTTGACTTCTTAAGTTAAAGGAATGGAAGATTTCAGCCATTGACATTGTCAAGAATGCCATTGTAATTCCATCAGGACTTTCTGCAATTTCCCATACTCCTGACTCTATATAATGACCAATAAAATATGCTGCAAGTGTAATAACCGATACCATAATACCCTGATATATAACGTCTGCTGCGAGTCCACCAGAGAAGATACCTTCCTTTGCATCACGAGGTTTACGTTTCATTAAATCATTCTCGCCTTTTTCCATACCAAGGGCTAAAGCCGGGAATGTATCTGTAATTAAGTTAATCCATAATAAATGTACTGGTTTTAAAATTACAAACCCTAAAATGGTTGCTGCAAAGATACTTACTACTTCACTTAAGTTACTTGATAGTAAGAATTGAATCGCCTTACGAATATTATCATAGATACGACGACCTTCTTTTACAGCTGTAACAATTGTCGCAAAGTTATCATCTGCAAGTACCATGTCTGCTACATTCTTTGTTACGTCAGTACCTGTAATACCCATACCTACACCAATATCAGCACTCTTAATACTTGGAGCATCATTTACACCATCACCTGTCATTGCAGTGATTTTTCCATTTACTTTCCAAGCATTTACAATTCGAACTTTATGCTCTGGTTGAACACGAGCATATACAGAGTATTTTTCAATATCTTTTCTAAGTTGTTCATCTGATATCTCATCTAATTGAGCACCTGTAATTGCTTGACTTGCATCATTTATGATTCCAAGTTCCATTGCAATCGCTGTAGCCGTATCTCTATGATCTCCAGTGATCATAATTGCTCTTATACCTGCTTGTTTACATTCTTCAATCGCACCTACAACTTCAGGACGAACTGGATCAATCATTCCTGATAAGCCTATAAATGTTAAATCATTTTCTAATTCTTTTGAATCCCAGCTATCTGGAGCCTTATCGTGTTTCTTAAAAGAACCTGCTAATACACGAAGAGCTTTTCCTGCCATTCTCTTGTTTTCAGCAAGGATTTCATTATGAAGTTCATCTGTCAAAGGCACAATTGCACCATCTTTTAACATGGTAGTACATAATTTTATTACTTCATCAGGAGCACCTTTTGTATATTGGATGATTCCTTCTTTTGTTTCATGAACAGTACTCATCATTTTACGCATAGAGTCAAAAGGTGCTTCTCCTATACGTGGTTGCTCTTTCTTCAAATCATTTTTATTTAAATTATTTTTAGTAGCATAGTTTACAAGAGCACATTCTGTCGGTTCACCAATTGCTTCTCCTTCACTACCCAACTCTGCATCACTACAAAGAGCCATAGCTGTGGTTAAAAGCTTTTGATCATAGGAATAGTCCTCTACTACTGTCATTTTATTCTGTGTCAATGTACCAGTCTTATCACTACATATAATCTGTGCACAACCCAATGTTTCTACAGCTGTCAGCCTACGGATTACTGCATTTTTCTTACTCATGTTAGTAACACCAATACTTAATACGATGGTTACAACCGTTGCAAGACCTTCTGGTATTGCTGCAACAGCAAGACTTACTGCTACCATGAAAGTATCAAGTGCTACTTCTGCTGAAAAACTTCCAGCTCTAACTAAACTAAATACAAACATAAAAGCACAAATACCTAATACTAAAATACTTAGAATTTTACTTAATTGACCAAGTTTTAATTGCAATGGGGTTTGTCCTTCTATTGCATTTGTTAATGCATGTGCAATTTTACCCATTTCAGTATCCATTCCTGTAGCTACTACAACTGCCTTACCACGTCCATATACTACAGTGCTTCCCATATATGCCATGTTTTTTCTATCCCCAAGAGGAATATCTTTTTGACCATTCAGATTCAATATATCAATGTACTTATAAACTGGAACGCTTTCACCTGTAAGTGCTGCTTCTTCAATTTGAAGACTCGCACTTTCTATCAGACGTACATCTGCAGGAACCGAATCTCCAGCCTCTAATAGAATGATGTCTCCTACTACTAAATCTTCACTCTTTATTACCTGCTGGGTTCCATCACGTAGCACTTTACTAGTAGCTGCTGCCATTTCTTGCAATGCTTCGATTGCTTTTTCTGCCTTGCTTTCTTGGAACACACCTAACACTGCATTGATAATTACTACGGCTAAGATAATAAATACATCTACAAAAGACTCCTTTGCATATGCTGCTGTTACTTCAGAAACTGCTGCCGCCACAATAAGTATAATAGTCATTGGATCTTTTAATTGGCTCAAAAACTTTGATAAAAGGGAAACCTTTTCTCCCTCATCTAGTTTATTCTTGCCATTTTCTCCAAGACGTTTTTCGCTTTCTAAAGAAGTCAAACCTGTTTCATTACTATCTGTTTTCTTAAATGCTTCTTCAATTGCTTGCAAATAAAAATTCATCTTATTCTCCTTTTCTATTATTATTTATATTTTATTAATAAATAGGGTTTCATTTCGGATAGTTCCTTAAAAAAACAAAAAACCCTATGTATAGCTTTACATTAATATACTATGCTATACATGAGTCTCATTCTTTAAGGCAAACCAGGTTGATTATCAACCATGTATGTTGGTACTTGCCACACAATTATATGTGTGAATTACTCCCTCACGCTATGAAATTAACTGGGCCACAAGGATTTGAACCTTGAAATGCTGGAGTCAGAGTCCAGTGCCTTACCGTTTGGCGATGGCCCAAAGGTCACAAAAATAACATCTTATTTCTGCGATAGAACAAATTATACCTCAAAGTTCTATTGTTTGCAAGCCTCTTTTTCTGATTTTATTTTTCT
>CAYYVJ010000068.1:0-11845 GCA_964475115.1 uncultured Lachnospiraceae bacterium | reverse complement strand
GGTTATAATAACGCCAACTCTTTTAGGCGTGCATTTAAAAAAATACATGGTGTTTCACCTAGAACCATAAGAGAAACCCGTATTTAATAGAAGCTAACATTTCACTACAGAAAGGAATTATTATGAAAGAATTATTATGGCAAGCAGATTTAGGAGATGGAACCTATAAAAACCCCATATTATTTGCAGATTATTCAGATCCAGATGTAATTCGTGTTGGAGATACTTATTTTCTCACTGCCTCTAGTTTTAATTATGTACCTGGACTTCCAATATTAGTTTCAAAAGATTTAGTTAATTGGAAACTTGTGAACTATGCGATAAATAATCTTCCCTATGAAGCATATGATAGACCCGCTCACGCAAAAGGAGTATGGGCACCTAGTATCCGTTATCATAATGGTGAGTATTGGATTTTTGTTGGATTCCCAGATGAAGGAATCTTTATGCTTCATACAAAAGATCCATTTGGACAATGGAGTGATCCCGTCTGTGTTCGAGAAGCAAAAGGCTTTATTGATCCTTGTCCATTTTGGGATGATGATGGAAACGCTTATGTTATTCATGCTTATGCTAAGAGTCGAATAGGATTCAAAAGTAAATTAGGGGTTTTCCCAATGTCACCTGATGGTACCACTTGCATCGGAGAAGACACCTACATTTTTGATGGAACAGAAACTCAACCTACAATTGAAGGACCTAAAGTATTAAAAAGAGATGGTTATTACTATATCTTTGCTCCTGCTGGAGGCGTAAAACCAGGTTGGCAAACAGTTCTTCGTTCAAAAAACATTTATGGCCCTTATGAAGAAAAGATAGTAATGCATCAAGGTGAAACTACTGTAAATGGACCTCATCAAGGTGGCCTTGTAGACACACCTACTGGTGAAGAATGGTTTGTACATTTCCAAGACGCTGGTGTATATGGTCGAATCTGTCATCTCCAACCAGTAACATGGAAAAATGGATGGCCAGTAATAGGAATTGACCGAGAAGGTCATGGTACCGGAGAACCTGTTTATACTCACAAAAAACCTGCTGGAAATCCAGAAACAGAGCCAATCTATTTGGAAGCTTCTGATGATTTTAGCAAAGATACTCTTGGTTTACAATGGCAATGGCAAGCTAACTATCAGGAAAGTTTCTACTCACTTAAAGAAAATCCTGGTCACTTACGTTTATTTAATCAAAATCCATTAGGAGAGAAAAATCCTCTTATCTGGGATAGTGCCAATGTTCTAACTCAAAAGATTGTATGTCCTGAGTTTAAAGCAACTACAAAAATGAATCTCTCTCATTTGGATTCTAACAGTACAGCTGGTCTTCTTATCCTTGGTGGTGATTATGCTTTCTTAGCCATTCACAAAGAAGATTCAAAGCTTCAACTAAATTACGTAGAATCTAACGAAGTAGATAATGTATACTCAGAAAAAACATTAGATAGCATTCCTGTGGATTCTGATTTAAATGAAATATATTTATCTTTAACCTTTAAAGATGGTATTTGTAGCTTTTCTTATAGCTTAGATAATGATAATTACAAAGAAATTACTTTTAAATTCACACCAAATGATCATCAATGGGTTGGTGCAAAGATTGGACTATTTTCTATTTCAATGGATACAATGGAAACAAAAGGATATACTGACTTTTCATATTTTGATGTAATCGCACTATAGAAAGAGGTTATGATGAATACACTTTTAAAAGCTATTCTTGATAAAGATCTAGAGAGCATTGTAACTATATTGATAAATGATCCTGTTGTGATTGATGAGAAAGATTCAAATGGTGTGGCTATGACTTTCTTAGCTGCTCAAACTGGAAATGAAAAAGTCGTAAGATACTTAGTGGAATATTCTAGATTTAGCTTAAGTGATGTAGATCCAAACAATAGAAATATCCTTCACTATGCTGTTCTATCTGGAAACAAAAATCTTGTTCAATATTTAGTTGAAAAGGGAGGTATGTCACCACTTAGCTCAGATGTGAATCGTATCACACCGTTTGACTTGTCTATGTCTGAGAATCATTTGGATATCTTAGAATATTTTGAAACAACTACAGGTATGAATTATGTCAACCTTTATAAAAATCCCATTCGAAGTGGTATGTTCCCTGATCCTTCTATTGTACGAGTAGGTGAAGATTATTACATGGTTAATTCATCTTTTATATTTTTCCCGTGTATCCCCATCTCCCACTCTAAAGATTTAATTAACTGGGAAATCATTGGGCATGCAATTACAAATCCAGAATGGGCCTATTTAGAGGGTTTAGAGGGCGGTAGAGGCTATTGGGCTCCTGATATCTCCTATTATGAAGGCAAGTTTTATATTACTGCTACCTACCGTTTAAACGACACTGGAACTATTTATCGAAAACAAATGGTAGTATCTTCTGACAAAGCAGAAGGTCCTTATTGCGAGCCAGCTTTTATCGACGAAGACGGAATTGACCCTTCTATCTTCAGTGATGATGACGGAAGACGCTATATGCTTCTTAATAGAGGTGCTAGAATATTTGAAATCAGTAAAGATGGTACAAAACAGCTTTCAAAAGCGGAACTTCTATGGTATGGAGATAATAAAAGGGCTCCTGAGGGACCACACATCTTAAAGAAAGATGGTTGGTACTATCTCTTTCTTGCTGAAGGCGGGACTGGTCCAGGACATCGTATCTCTGTTGGACGTTCCAAAGAATTGTTTGGCAACTATGAAAGTTGTCCTTATAACCCGATTATGCGTCAAATGGACCCACAAGCTCCAATTCAAAGAGCTGGACATGGAAAACCGATACAAACTCAAAATGGTGACTGGTATATGATATATTTGTGTGGTCGTATGATCGATGGTAAATATAGTATGTTGGGAAGAGAAACTGCCCTTGATCCTATTACTT
This sequence comes from uncultured Lachnospiraceae bacterium, assembly GCA_964475115.1. Lineage (GTDB taxonomy): Bacteria > Bacillota > Clostridia > Lachnospirales > Lachnospiraceae > CAYYVJ01. The sequence continues at coordinate 8,944 of CAYYVJ010000068.1, read as the reverse complement.
GGACTCAAGATGGATGGCCGATTGTAAACAATCTAAATGGTCCAAGTGTATTACAGAAAAAGCCTAATCTTCCAGAATATAAATTTAGCTCTTCTACACATGATGAGTTCGAGGAAGATAACTTGAACCGAAGCTGGATGTGGCCTAGACCACCAGAAAAGGATGCTTATAAGCTTTTAGATAGTTATTTGTATTTAAAAGGTTCGAACTATAATTTAGATACTATGAATGCAAGAAATATATTAGTGAGGAGACAGACTGATTTTGCTTTTAACGTTACCACTAAGTTAAAATTTCCTTCACTTGAAATGAATCAGAACCTTGGATTAACTTGTTACTATGACGAAAATACCTATTTAAAATTTGGTGTTTACTTTACAGATAAAGGCTACGAACTAAAAGTAACAGAAAGAGTCGCAACTCCAGAATCAACTTCTTTTTCAGTATCTTTAAAATTCTCTGAGTTTATATATTTAAAGATTGAAACTAGGTATTTAGAACGAATATTTTTCTATAGTCTAGACGGAGAAACCTGGGAAAACCTTGGAAACTTAGATCATGTTTATTATCTATGTGATGAAGGATTAAGTAAGGGAAAACGTTTTACAGGTGCAATGGTTGGAATGTATTCTTATAGTGGTACTTCTACTACACCTGCTTATGGGATTTTTGATTATTTTTACTACGATTCAATGGAATAAGCTAAAAGATAGGAGTTTGCATTTTCTAATGCAAACTCCTATCTTTTATTCAAATCGCACAATCTCTTTTTTAAGCCTACTTATTATCTTTTTTTCCAATCTAGATATATAAGATTGAGAAATTCCCAGAAAATCTGCTACTTCTTTTTGAGTCATTTCATTTCCTTCTTTATTATTTAAACCAAATCGTAATTCTACTATCGTCTTCTCTCTAGGAGTTAATTTTCCAATCGCCTTATTTAACAACTTTCTTTCTACTTCACTTTCAATATCTCGATATATAATATCTTCTTCTGTTCCTAAAATATCGGATAAAAGAAGCTCATTTCCATCCCAATCAACATTTAACGGTTCATCAATAGAAACTTCCATTTTTGTTTTATTATTTCTTCTTAAATACATGAGAATTTCATTTTCAATGCACCTTGAAGCATAAGTAGCTAACTTAATATTCTTATCAGGATTAAACGTATTTATCGCCTTTATTAAACCGATTGTCCCAATGGAAATCAAATCTTCTACGCCTATACCTGTATTATCAAATTTTTTTGCTATATAAACAACTAATCTCAAATTATGTTCAATTAAAATAGCTTTTGCTTCTTTTTCTCTTTCTGTTCTTAAATCTGATATGATTAGAGCTTCTTCTTCTGAATTAAGTGGTGGAGGCAGAACTTCTGCACCACCTATGTAATGTACATTTCCATTTTTTGAAAAAAATATGTTTCGAAAAGTTGGAACTACTCTAAGTTGAAAATTATTTGGCATTGCTACTTTTATTAACATTTCTATTCCCCCTAATTTGCCATTAAGTCCGGATGTAGCAACATCTTATATTGATTATTTACGGATAATCTCTTATTATAGATGGCTACATATGGATTCATGACTTGAATTTTATCTCCCTCTTTGGCAATATACAAAGAATCAATTTGAACTGCTACTAACATCCCTTTACTCTCCCCCACAGATTGAAAAGGTATCATACGTATTTTGTTCAAGTGGTTCATTGTATCCGCATTAAGTTGCAACTCCCCCGATATATAATAGTTTTCTATTACATTAGTAAAATCTACTTCAAAAAGCTCTTTTGCTGTATCCAATTCTATAATATTTATCGGTTTTCTACTAATTGGCTCTTTTAAACTATTTCCTGTATCTAATAGTCCTTTTATTACAGTTTTTGTTCCATGATTAATCAAAGTAACTTCATATAGAGTTTTCTTTTTCTCTCTATCTTTTTGAATCTTATACATTGAAAATCTTATGGTAATGTAAGAAGCTATTGCCATTCCTACAAGAACTCCAATAGAAACTTTACCTTCTCTTTCCCCCTTTAATACTGACCTAAAATAATGGCCTAGTTTTGTATGATAATAAATGGTGTTCATTGCTCCTGAAAGTGTAAATGCTGTTAGATAGAATACGGTTAGAATCTTTAAACTTGTTTTTAATTCAGTTTTAGGAAATCCAAGTAATATCATTAGGATACTTACCGCTATTGTATAAAGTGGCTGGTTTACTTTTAGCATACCCATAGGATAAACAAGGCTTAAGCAAAACAAAGTGGTGCCTACAATAGACGCTATAAAGATTCTTAAAAGAGTGGTATGTCTTTTTAAAATCTTACTGGTAAGTAGTAATAAAAGAAAATCCATAAAAAAATTAACTAAGAATAGTACATCTATGTATACAATATAAAACAAGAATTTTCTCTCCCTACAAATATAATAAACTACATTCAAGAACAGTCTCATTATAATTCTAGACATACAAAAATTTTGTCAAAGTCTGGTTTGATTTCTTGATTTTATGTTTTCTTTTTTCTACAATTTTCTTTTTTATATACTATTGTTTCAAACCGAACATATGCTAAAACACGCAAAAAAGGACATGTATCTGCTTTTGCAGATTCATGTCCTTTTTGCTTATCTATTTATTACTATTTATTATTTCTGTTTTTTTGTAGAAACTCAGGAATCTTTATGGATTTTTCTTCTACATTACTTACTGGCTTTCTAGCCGCTTCAAAATTAATATTAGGCCTAGGAGCTGTGGTAGCAGCTGTATTTGCATTAGAAGAAGTTGCTGGACGATACTTCAAGTCAGGTTTTAAACCTGCTTGATAATTAAAACTTGGTATCTGACTCTTGCTAAAGCCTGTCATATTATTTGCCAAAGCATCTAATCCTGTAGCAATAACAGTAATTGTTGCTTCATCTTCATTTACATCTTCGTACATTGCACCAAAAATAATATTTGCAGATTCACCTGCAAGCTCTTGTACATAGCTAGCAGCTTCATTGGCTTCCATTAGTCCAATATCACCGGAAATATTAATAATAACATGGCTAGCACCTTGTATCGTTGTTTCAAGAAGTGGACTTGTAACAGCCATTTTAACTGCCTCAATAGCCTTGTCATCACCTTTTGCTTTACCAATACCAATATGTGCAATTCCTTTATTTATCATAACTGTTTGAACGTCAGCAAAGTCAAGGTTAATTAAACCTGGTACATTAATCAAATCAGTAATGCCTTGAACTGCTTGTTGTAGAACTTCATCTGCCTTCTTAAGTGCATCAGGCATGGTTGTCCTACGATCAACAATCTCTAATAATTTATCATTTGGAATAACAATTAACGTATCTACACTTTCCTTTAAATGATCGATACCAGAAACAGCATTATTCATACGTGTTTTAGCTTCAAATTTAAATGGTTTTGTAACAACACCTACTGTTAAGATTCCCATTTCTTTAGAAAGTTTCGCAACTACAGGTGCAGCACCAGTTCCAGTGCCTCCGCCCATACCACAGGTTACAAACACCATATCTGCTCCCTTAATTGCTTGAATCAATTCTTCTGCACTTTCTTCTGCAGCCTTTTGTCCAACTTCGGGTTGTGCTCCTGCTCCCAATCCTTTTGTAAGTTTTTCACCTATCTGAATAGTTGTAGAAGCTTTACACAATTGAAGTGCTTGTTTATCCGTATTAATCCCAATAAACTCAACACCACTAATATTTTCATCAATCATCCTATTCACTGCATTATTTCCAGCGCCTCCAACACCAACTACAATTATTTTAGCTGAAGATTCTGCGTCGTTTGTCCTAATTTCAAGCAAGGGAATTTCCTCCTTTATATTTGATATGGCTAGTCTTGCTCGTTACCGATTATCCCTATTCCATATTATTTTCAATCTATACTTAATTATAAACCCTTTTCTATGTATTCTCTACCTTATATAATATATTTTTTTCATAAAATAATCAACCTATATTTTCAATTTTTATCATTTCTCTTTTTTAAACCAAAAAGTATCTGTATCCTCTGTAAACTCTTCCATGTAGATTGTGCCTGATAAGCCTTCAATATTAGGAAGTAAGTCTTTTATCTTTGCTATCTTTTCGTTTAAATAGGTATCTTCTCCCAAATTGATTTTCATCTCATCCAAATACAAAGTTATCACAAAGCTTGTACTAAAGTGAATCTTATCTGCAGGAATATTATGTTTTGAAATCATCTGCGTTAAATTAAGAATGAGATCAAAGACTTCTTCCTTCTCCACAGGGAGCTTCTCATATAAAATAATATGGTTAAAACTAAGTCCTGAAATCAAGACTGTATTTTCAATAATCTCCTTAGAACTTTCAACTACAATTCCATCTTTATCAAAATACATGTAATAACCTTTGTATTCTACATAACCCACGATACCTTTTTCATAAATATGTACTTTTATTTGATTCCAATTAACAAATTCAATATCATATGTTTCTATAAATGGGATTTTCTTTTGTTCACCTCTTTTAGTATCAAAGAAAAGATAGAAAGGATTCATGGAATATGTTTCACTAAAAATCATTGAATTTAATTCTTCATCCGTATATCTTGAACTTCCTTCATATGAAACATTGGTAACTTGCAAAGAATATCCCACGAATCCAATGAAACCTATTAAGAAAAGTACACAAAGAAAAACAATAAATTTGTGTATGCCTTTCATATTCCCTCCTGTATCTTAATCTTCTTTTAAGCATATATGTGCACCTAGATTTTCTAAGGACTCACATAAATCTTCATACCCTCTCTCAATATAAGAAAATCCTTCAATATAAGATGTCCCTTGTGCTGCCAAAGCCGCTATCACCAAGGCAGCTCCTCCTCTGAGGTCATGAGCTTCTACTTTAGCCCCTTTTATAGTGGAAACTCCTTGTATAATAGCATTCTTTCCTTCTATATTAATATTAGCACCCATCTTTTCTAATTCATAGGCTGTTTTATAACGATCTTCAAATACCGTCTCTTTAATAATGCTAGTACCTTCTGATAACATTAAGAGGCTCATGATTTGAGATTGCATATCTGTAGGAAATTCGGGGTATGGACCTGTCTTTATTAGGTCAATCGCCTTTATCTTGTTTGCATTTCTAGCAGATATCTCCACTGCATCTATATATTGCTTTATCTGACATCCACTTCTAATAAGTACTTCAAGTAAATTGGTTAAATAAAATGGTTCCATATGAGTTAAAGTAATTTCACCCTTTGTAATTGCTGCGGCTGTCAAATAAGTCCCAGCTGCTATTCGGTCAGCGCTTATCTCATATTCTGTATCATGAAGTTTTCTTACTCCATCGATTCGGATAATCGATCTACCTAATCCTCTTATTTTAGCTCCCATTTGATTTAAACACTTGCATAGTTCTACTACTTCTGGTTCTTTGGCACAATTACAAAGCTCTGTTGTACCATGTCCGTATACCGCTGCTAATATACAATTTTGAGTAGCACCTACGCTAGGATAGGGAAGTCTTATTCTACTTCCTTGTATTTTTTTTGTAGAAGCGCTAATTTGACTTTCTTCCACCACAATTGAAACATTCATGCTTTCTAATGCATTTAAATGGATGTTTACAGGTCTAACACCGATGGAGCAACCTCCAGGGTAAGCAATAATTGCTTTCTTTTTTCTTCCTAATAGTGGCCCCAATAATATAAAGGAAGACCTCATTCTTTTCGTATATTCATCTGGAATTTCATAAGATGTTATATTAGTAGCATCAATAACTAGTGTGTGTTTCTCCCAATTTACAATGCATCCTATTTTTTTTAGAATTTCTATCATGCTATCCACATCTGATATCCGTGGGCAATTATTTAATCTGGTAATTCCTTTATGTAGCACCGAAGCGGCTAATATTGGAAGCGCTGCATTTTTGGACCCTTGTGTTTTTAATTCTCCTGACAAGGGATATCCCCCTTCAATACAAATTGATGACAAGCTAAGCCCTCCATACTATAAGTGATACCTTAGTATACGTTAAATGCTTGCCAATTGTTCCAATAGCAGAAATATCCATTTTTATCGTTCCAACTTGATTCGCTTAGAAACACCTAACACTAATCCCATCTCAGCTAATAAAAATAGGACCGAAGTTCCACCATAGCTTATAAATGGAAGTGTAATACCTGTGTTTGGAATCGTATTAGTTACAACCGCAATATTAAGAATTACCTGAATTGCAATATGCCCCATTACACCGATTACAATCAAGGAGCCAAATAAATCAGGAGCATTATTTGCAATAATCATAAACCTCCATAACATAAATAAAAATAAAAATATAACACAAACCGCTCCAAACAAGCCTAATTCTTCACAGATAATAGCAAATATCATATCGTTTTGTGGTTCAGGTAAGAAACTCAATTTTTGAATACTGTTACCTAATCCTCTTCCAAACAATCCACCTGAACCAATTGCATAAAGTCCTTGTAGGACCTGGAATCCACCATCCAATGGATAAGCTTCTGGATTTAACCACACTAAGATTCTCTCTAGTCGATAGCCACCAACAATTTCTACTAGCCAATCGATTCTCGATATTACAAAATAAACCAGCACTGTAACAAAAGCACCTCCAAATACAAAGATTCCATAAGAAGGACTAGCTACAAAAAGCATTAAAACACCAATTCCTAAAACTATAATTGCAGTACTTAGGTTACTCGTTACTGCTACTAAGAAAAAGCTGACCGGAATTACTAAAAGAAAAATCTTGCCCATAGTCCATAGCTTACCCATGCTTTTCGTATTATTTTTTATTAGGTGAGCCAATAAAAGTATCACTGCCACTTTAGCGAATTCAGAAGGCTGAAAAGACTGTCCCCCAATCATTAACCATCTAGTAGCTCCTCTACTTGTTCTTCCAAGTCCTGGAATCTTTACTGCTAAAATCAATATAATTGAAGCAAAGTAAGCAATCCAGGCAAATTTTTCCCACCAATGATAGTCAATAACAGAAATAACAATCATAGCTACCGTACCTAGTATAGTAGCAAAAATTTGTTTTTTCAGGTAATAGGCAGAATCTCCATATTCTAGTTTAGACACATATGAACTGGTACTATAGAGCATTACTAAACCAAAACACAGCAAAAAGATGATAATAAATAGTAAGCTATAATCATAAAAACTTCTCTGTCTCTCTTTTTTTTTTGTTGCTTCCTCTCGCCTCATGATATCACCCCTATAGTGCATTTACATATTGTTTGAATAAATTGCCTCTTTCTTCATAACTTTTAAACATATCCCAACTTGCACATGCAGGTGAAAGTAATACTGCATCCTCTGGGTTGGCCAAACTGCTGGATAGCTCTACTGCTTCTTTTAAATTTTCTACAAATACAATAGATGTAAATCCCAAATTTAGAGCCGTCTGTGCAATCTTTTCTTTTGTCTCCCCTAATAAAACAAGGTATCTTACTTTATTGTTACATGCTTTAATGTATTCGTCAAATTCAGACTTTTTATCATAACCGCCTGCAATTAATATCGTAGGTCTTACCATGGCTTCAATCGCTTTAATTGAAGCATCTGAATTGGTTCCTTTTGAATCGTTATAATAAAACACTCTATCTTTTTCTCTTACATATTCAATTCTATGTTCTACACCTTGAAATTTTTCAATTACTTCTCTTATGATTTCCAATGGCACCCCTAAAGAATGAGCAATCGCCACAGCTGCCATAACATTTTCTATATTGTGGCTACCAAGAATCTTTAAATTTTCACATGGGCATATAAAAAGTTTCTCAAGAACAGTTTGATAGATTATGTTTCCTTCTTCTAAGTATAGACCTCTATCTAGCGTTTCCTTTATACTAAAGAATACAACATTTGTATGTAGACCTTGCCCGAAAGTCCTTAAAACAGCATCATCATAATTTAATATACAGATATCTTCTGGTTTTTGATTTTTTGTAATGCTCATTTTAATGGCACTATAACTTTCTATCGTTTTGTGCCTATTAAGATGATCTGGGGTAATATTTAAAATTGCTGATATATTAGGTCTAAATTTATCTATGGTTTCTAATTGAAAGCTGCTAATTTCAGCCACTGTTACAGATTCATCCTCTGTCTCAAGAGCTGTAGTAGTATAAGGAGTCCCTATGTTTCCTACTACAAAAACTCTCTTATAAAAGGCTTTTAGTATGTCACCTACCAATGATGTTGTAGTTGTTTTTCCATTCGTGCCAGTAATCCCAACTACTTTTCCTTTTGAGAATTCATATGCTAACTCAATTTCTCCCCATATTACAATTCCAAGCTCCTTTATGTCATTTACAAAAGGTGCATCTAATGGAATACCAGGGCTTATAACTACTAGCTCGACAGAGTCAAGTTTTTCTTTTGTTAATTTTCCCAGCATAATTTCCACTTGACTATTTGAGGGTAATTTATGTTGAATTTCTTCTTTTATCAACTTTTCGTTTTCATCGTATAAGATAATATCTGCACCTTGCTTAGATAAAAGCTCTATTGCTCCTATACCGCTGATTCCGCTACCTGCTACTAATACTTTTTTTCCACGCAAGTCCATTTTATTTCTCCCTTGAAGTTCCTATTCTTATAATGCCAAATAAGCAATCATGCACAAAACTGCCGTTACAACAGAAAATACTGCCACTACTCTTGTTTCTGACCATCCACATAATTCAAAATGATGATGAATGGGTGCCATTTTGAAAATTCGTTTTCCACCTGTTTTCTTAAAGTATGCTACCTGGATAATAACTGAGGCCACTTCAACTAGGTAAACAAGTGCTACAAGTGCAATAAACAAAGGAAGCTGCATCATATATGCCGTTGATAATACAAAGCCACCTAAAGCCAGTGAACCTGTATCACCCATAAATACTTTTGCAGGATAAGTATTATAAATTAAAAATCC
>CAYYVJ010000067.1:0-12181 GCA_964475115.1 uncultured Lachnospiraceae bacterium | reverse complement strand
CCATTTAAAGCATCTGTTGCTTCTTGTAATCTAAGACCTGCGCAATCAATTAATCCAACAACAGGTGCCCCAACCTTTAATGCGAGTTTATAAAGATCTACTATCTTTTTAGCATGCATTTCACCTATGGAACCATTTAATACTGTTGCATCTTGACTATATACATATACAAGATTATGGTCAATTGTACCATAACCAGCAATCACACCATCAGAAGGTGTTTCAGCTCGTTGCAAATTAAAGTCCGTATTTCTTGATTTAATACGTCCACCAATTTCAACAAAACTATTCTCATCAAGTAAGGTGTGAATTCTTTTACTTGCTGATACTTGTGCCGAATTACTCATATTTTAGTCCTCCATTTTTATATTGTCTACCAAATATATGCTAATTTTAATTGTATCTCTTTTTGGTAAAATTATCAAGTATTCATCTTTTTTTTATAAATCTTTGTAGAAATTTATGTTATCTTGCAAAATTTCAGGCAATTCTCCAATTCTCTTTGAAACATTTATATAACGATTGGTCACTTCTTTTACTTTTTTTAGGCGTTCTCTTTGGAAACGTCCAGCAGCATCTGCAAAAGCTGGTTGTGCAGCAATTCGATCTCTAATTTCTTTTGAAAGTGGACAGTATACAAACATGATTTCTCTCGCTACTTTATTAAGCTTTATTGCTCCTTGAGCTTCATAGCGAATCCAATTTTCATAATCCATAACAAACATTTCTTTAAAACTATTTTTTGCTTTTTGTAATTGTAATTTTATTTTATCTTTTGTTTGTGCTGGTATCTCTCTATTATTTCTATAAAATTGAACATAATCAGAATATTCTGATGTTAGAGATTTATCTCTTATATCATTCCAACGCACGCCTTGAACTGTTCTACAAAGTTCCCAACGAAAAGCACCCACAACTCTAATAAAGAGATTTTGCATGTCCTCAATTGTGAAAATAGGGAATACAAATCGAGCTGGAGTATCTCTTCTTTTCTCAGAAATCTCCTGCCACATAACACCTCTACTTCCCACATTTGGCATAAGAATAATATCCGGTAATATCTGCTTCATTATATAAACATGCTCTTTTAATTTTTCATTATCTTGATATACCTGTTCTCTATAAAAAGCAGAATAATCTATCTTCAAAACAGATTCTAATTTGCTAAAAGCATACTCTTTTGTTACAAATGTTTTTTTAATATCACGTACAAAAGAATCTTGACTTAGTATTGGAGAAAAGCTAAGAATGTGCCCACTGGTCATTCGATTTACAAGTCTAAAGAAGTTCGTGATTTCATAATGTACTTTTTTTCTTCTATCATTTAAGTATGCTCTTTCTTCTTCGGGTGAAAATTTCCTAGTTCTCTTTTGATCTCGAAAATCTTCTTTATAATCCATTTCAAATTCATTAACAGAAGGTTCTTTTTCTCCATTAAAAATAGCCTGTAACCATTGTCTAATTGTATAGATTTGATGTTTTACAGGTGTTATTTCAAGGTAATAAAGTTCTAATAAATGTTCTTTATCAAATAAAGTTTCATCGAAAAATCCAAAATTTAAAAATAAATTAATTAATTTAGAATCATTTTTTTCTTCTTCTGCACGGAAAAACACCTTTTCATAAACTTCATAAAAATAAGATGCTATCTTTTGTCTAACTTTTCTATTTTCATTATCCATCATCTCATTATCATTTTGACTTTTTGATAAGATTAAAAGTTCCTTAAATTCTTTTTGTTTCTCTGCATCAAAACCCGAATATTTCAAAATTTTATTCGTAGCATGCTCTGTCTCAAGTATCGCTCTTTCAATATCCTTTTCAGCATATTTAAAGGAAAGATTTGTAGTATCTTCTTCCATTTCACTTTTTTTCTCAGATAAGTTAAGAATATTTGAGTACAAACTTTTGATCCATTTAACATCAATTCCAACTGGGATCATAAGGGTTTCCGTATAAATTGTATAAATTTTACTTATTTCTTCAATTACATCAGAAACATGCTCCAAGACTAAAGTATTATCACTTTTAGCTTGTCCCATTTCCACGGCTAGTTTAGCAAAAGACGAAAACAAACTATCCACACCTTTATCAGCTAATAGCGGTATTAGCTGATTCGAATATTTGATAACAGCTAAACAAGACTCGTTTATTTTATTTACGAGTCGAGAAGCTACATTTACATGATATCTTGAAACCGTCTTGCTCGCTCCAAAAAATTGTTTTTGATTATCCGCTGCTATATGTGATAGACTTCTGAAATATTCGACCCCATCATCCAAGAGCAAATATTTTTCATCTATCATTTCTAATTGTTCAATTATCGTACTGCTTTTTTCACTCGAATTTTGAAAATGTGAACAATCGTTCTCATAAATAGCATTATATTCTTTTAAGAATTCAAAAAGACTTGCCGCACTTTCAACTAGCGCTTCATGAAATTTCAAAACCTGAAGTGTTTGTGAAGTTGCATTTGCAACCATTACCCCAGCATAATCAGCACCCAAATGCATTATTTTATCTAAATCTTCTTCTTTATCATATTTAAAAGGAAAGATAGTCACTTCTTCTTTTACAACATAATCATATAGGTAAGTCCCCTGATGTATATCCATCAGGCCTACCATAGATGCTACACTTAATTGTATTTTACCATACTCACTTATAGCCTCGACTACTCCTTGCAATACTATTCCTACCATCTCTACTGGCTCCGATTTTTTGAAAAGCTTAGTGCCTGCAGCTACCTTTAATGGTGTTTTTTCTATAAATTTAATGCTCATTTTTTTGTGCCTCCAATGCTCTTTTGTATTGTTTTTTATCTAAACATTCTTAATTTGTATCTGTAACTAAATCCAATAATAAATATTCTTTAAAAACCTTTTTCACACAGTATGGAAATGTTATTTTTAGTATGGAATCAGAAGCCATAATTGGATATTTTATGTATGGACTACCACTAATACTGATTTCTACAAACCCAACTATACTATCCTTTTCTACAGGTGCCACAATACTTTCCGGTATAGAATAGAAATATTCAATTTTCTCATCTTCTCTTACTAACATGCTTAAGTCGCCTACTGAATAAGTATTCGTAAAATCATATATCCCATCTTCTACATGAATTTTTTTTATATCCATTTCATTTGCATAGATAGTTCTATTATAATAGTTATTTAGTCCATAATACATTAGGAATTTAGTATCATTCCATTTATAAGTTTTATATGGTGGCCAACCACTTCCAAGAACAACTGTTATGAGTTTTTTCCCTTCATGATCTACTGCTCCTACAAAACAATAACCTGCTTTTCCAGTAAAACCCGTTTTAACACCGATTGCACCTTCCATTTGATTTAAAAATGAATTTTTATTATTAACATAATGTGTTCGTTTGCCATTTATCTCAGAAAAAGAATAAGAGGATTCATTGGTTATTTTTATGAATTCTTCATTTTTTATTGCATAAGCAGTAATTTTTGCTAAATCTGCAGCAGTTGTATAATGCTCCTGGGAATCTAACCCATTTGGAGTTACAAAATTCGTATCAAAAGCTCCTAAATCTTTCGCTTTCTGATTCATTAAAGATGCAAAACCTTCTACAGAACCGCCAATATGTTCTGCTATTGCTACTGCTACATCATTATGGGATTCTAACATTAGGGAATGAAGTAAGTCAATCATCTTATACTGTTCGTTCTTAATAACGTTGAGCTGTACATCAGGCATAGTAGACGCATATTGAGAAATTGTTACAATTTCATTCATATCAGAATTTTCTAAAGCAATTATACAAGTCATGATTTTAGTTGTACTTGCCATGGGAAGTTTTTCATAGCCATTTTTCTCATATAAAACACGCCCACTTTCTGCATCCATAAGCAATGCGGAAAGGGCGTGTAATTTAAAAGGTGAGGGGGGCTCGGTTGCATTTACTTTAATAAAAGGATTCGCTAGCAACAAAACACTTATTATCAATGTGATCTTATAAATTATTTTTTTCATACATGCACCTAAATCAAATCGTTATTTTAATATATGATTTCAAAATAAAATATATCCTTTTATTTTAAACTACAATTAAACGAATGTTTGATGCTTCCATTTTCTTTAATTCTTCTTTCGTAATTTTTTTATTAGTTACAATTCCCGTATAATCATTCAAATTATTTATTTTCAGAAAAGATTTCCTATTAAATTTAGAATCATCTACTGCTAGAATAGAACGTTGACAACTATCTAAAACAATTCTTTTAAAAGATGCCTTTTCCATCGTTGGAGTTAAAATATTATAATGATTATCAATTGACATCGCACCAAAAAAACCAAGATTTATCCTGAAATTTTCTATCATTTGATTGGCAAACATACCATACATACTTCTTGTAGATTTTTGAACATTTCCACCACATACAAACAATTCTACATCACTATTTACTAATAAAGAAGCGATTTCCAAATCATTCGTTATAATTGTTAAATCATTTAAATTCTTAATTTGGTTGGCAATCTCATAAGTCGTTGTACCCGCATCTAAATATAAGGTATCGCCTTCTTTTACAAATTCAGCGCATTTCTTTGCTATTGCTATTTTTTCTGAATGCCTCGCATCTCTTTTAGTACCATAGTTTATTTCTTGTTTTATAATAGCTCCACCATGAGATCTTTCTACTAAATTATGCTCTTGTAGTATATTTAAATCTCTTCGAATCGTCATTGGACTTACATCTAATAGCTTTGATAACTGGTCTACTCCAGCACTTCCAGTTTCACTTATGATTTCAATAATTTTCATATGTCTTTCTGCTGGTAGCATATACACTCACCCGTTCCTCGTCTTGTTTTGATAGAAAAAGGCTCTGTATTTACAGAACCTTTTTCCTCTCTATTATACTACATAAATATATTTAAAATCAATAGTTCAACAAATCCAACAGCCCATACAATAGTTGTTGTAACAGACCACACTCTTATTTGATCTTTTGTTTCCTCTATACCAATCATACGATTTACAACCCAGTAAAAACTATCATTGAAATAAGAAAAGAACAAAGAACCCATACATGCTGCAAATGCGCCTAGTAACATATTTCCACCTGCTGCTGCAACAATTGGAGCTGTAATTCCTGCTGCTGTTATCATAGCAACTGTTCCAGAGCCTTGGACAAATCTGATTAATGTGGAAATAATAAAAGGTAATACAATTACCGGTATTGCTGTTGCTGCAATTCCTTCTGCAATATAATTTCCTACACCACTTGCACGAAGAACTTCACCTAACGCTCCACCACCACCTGTAACAAACACTATGATACCAGCTGATTTAATGCCTTTTTCCATTTCTCTTATAACAGTCTTTTTATCTGTATGAAGTGCAAGGGTATAAATTGCTACAACAAGACCAATTCCTACAGCAATAATTGGAGTTCCAAGAAAAATCAAAATACCAAATATTCCTTCTGTTGCTCCTGCTGCTTTTGAAATTGTATTAATCAATATTAAGATAATAGGTAAGACAATTGGTAAAAACGAAGCAAACGCTGAAGGTAAATCTTTATCATCATCGTTAGAAAGTAAATTATAAACTGGTTCTTGATAAGCTGTTCTTTCCCAGCCTTCGCCATCTTCACTTGGAATTTGATAAATTTTCTTTCCTAACCATTTTGCATAAATAAGTGCCGCAAATGCTAATGGAAGTGAAATCACAATTCCTAACAAAATAAATTGGCCAACATCAACACCAAATGTACCCGCTACTCCTAAAGGACCAGGTGTAGGTGGAACTAAAGTGTGTGTTATAACAAGTCCAGATGCCAAAGCAATCCCTAGTGTTACAATTGACTTTTTACTCCTTCTAGAAATTGCTTTTGCAATTGGAGTCAGTATTACAAAACCGGAATCACAAAAAATAGGAATAGAAACCAAAAAGCCTGTTAATGACAAAGCTAATTCTTCATTTTTCTTTCCAAATACTTTCAAAAATGTTTTTGCCATTTTTTCTGCTGCACCTGATATCTCAAATATTTGTCCCATCATAACACCAAAGCCAATGATAATACCAATATTTCCCAATGTGCCGCCAAATCCACTTTGAATCGCTGCGATTGTACTTGATGGACTCATTCCTCCGATTAAACCAATTACCACTGCTGAAATAATAAGTGCTAAAAACGCATGAATCTTTGTCTTTAGAATCAATAAAATTAATAAA
The DNA here is from genome assembly GCA_964475115.1 of uncultured Lachnospiraceae bacterium. Classification (GTDB taxonomy): domain Bacteria; phylum Bacillota; class Clostridia; order Lachnospirales; family Lachnospiraceae; genus CAYYVJ01. The sequence continues at coordinate 5,967 of CAYYVJ010000067.1, read as the reverse complement.
GCAATACCAATTAGTAAACCAATAATCATTTGTTGTCCTGAAACACCTTCCATAATAAATCTCCTTCCCTTTACTAGTAGTGTGCTTTACACTTACTAATTTGCACTTTTAAAATTAGGTGAATATTTACCTGCTAAAAGAATTGCTTCCACCATGCTTATTTCGCTTGCAATTCCTGTGCCTGCTATATCAAAAGCAGTTCCATGATCTACTGAAGTTCTAAGTATAGGCATTCCTCCGGTTATTGCAATCGTTCTTTCAAAATCAAGTGTTTTAGTAGCAATATGCCCTTGATCATGATATAGAGAAAGTACACTGTTAAACTTTCCTTGTAGTGCAAGATGAAACACTGAATCTGCGCCTATTGGTCCTACTACTTTGTATCCCTCCTTCTGTAGTTCTTCAATAGCTGGTGTCACTTCATCTACTTCCTCGTCTCCAAATAGTCCATGCTCACCACTATGAGGATTTAATCCCGCAACAGCCATTGTTCCTTCTTTTACGCCTAGTTTATCTAATACCTCTAGACATCTTTTTACATAATCCTTTATCCTATCCTTTTTTACCAAGTCAACGGCTTGTCTAAGAGATACATGACGTGTTAGGAAAAAGACTCTCATACCTCTTACTTCAAACATTGTTAGAGGATCAGGAGTATTGGTTAATGCTCCAAACATCTCTGTGTGACCAATAAAATTTATTTTCCCTGCTTTTAGAGATTCTTTATTAATTGGAGTGGTTGACACTGCATCTACTTTTCCTGCATTGGCTAATTGGATACTTTTCTCTATATATTCATAGGCAGCTTTCCCACACATACCACTTACTTGTCCTATTTCTAATTCATCAAAATTAATATTAGCCAAATCAATAAGATTCAAAATTCCTTCCTCATAGATTCCTTCTTCTGGATTATCTATTACATTAATCTTCAAATCTAACTTTGTTATTCTTAGTGCATTTTCGATAACGCCTTTATCCCCAATGATGATACAACGAGTTGTATTTATGACATCTTTGTCAACTAAGGCCTTTACAACAATTTCAGGTCCTATTCCTGCCGGATCTCCTATTGGAATTGCAATGAGTGGTTTTATCATAAAATTTTTCCTCCTTTTTTTGTCTTGTTTTTATTTTTTTATAAAAACAACTTACTTCTTAAGTAACTGATACATTTATTTATAGCATTGTTATCTCCTACCATTCCACCTTTCGTCACAATATGAACTCCATCAAATTCACCTTGAATTAATTCTCCATAAGCGGCTAAAGGCACTACTTCATCTAAAAGTCGTAGACCAGCTGTGTTAAATTCTTTGCATACAGATACTGTAATATCACCACCACTGGTATATAGCCCTTTAAAGCTTGTATCTCTTTTAAGAATTTCCTTTGTAATCTTTGAAAATGCTGTATTTATCATATTACTAACTTCATCTACGCTGCATCCATACTTTTGAGCATAGATATTAAAATCCAATCTATTTACAGGCATTATTCCGTCTCCTGTAACTGTACACAAATCAAATTCCTTGCTGTTTTTCAATACTTCTTCCACAACTCTATTTATTTCATTTTCTCTTTCCTCAGTGCTCTCTACTAATTGTTTCGTATTTACAAAAATATTAAACACAGGTTGAGATAACCAAAGTTCTTCCATTTGATTTCTTGTAACCGGATTTACACTTCCAACTACAGCTAATATTTTGGATCTTTCTTTCTTCTTTGTAGGAGAAATTAACTTTCTTGCAATGGTAGCTGTAAAAACACCTGGGTCAACACTAATAAATTTCACTTGGCTTTCTATAATTGCATCAGCTATTAAATCCATATCTTCTTGAAACATGCTATCAAAAATAATGATTCTAATTCCTTGAGCAGCAAACTCTTTAACCATAGACGTCACATGTTTTCTTCCTTGCATTAAATCCTTCATGTAAATTGATGCTACTGGATATTTACTTTGTTCTTTAAACAGTTGCTGTGCTTGAGAAGTGGTTACTGGCGTTTTAGGATCTAAAGCTACTTCTGTTTTATGAAGAGGTATTCCATTTACCAACATATAGCCACCAATCAAAACTCGGTTTGAAGCAGGAAAACAAGGAACTACCATGGCAATATAATCGTCTTCCAAAGCATCTAAAAAAGCATCTGTTTCACTTCCTAGATTTCCACGTAGAGTACTATCAATACGTTTTGAATATACGGAAACTTCAGGATGTTTCAACAATCTTGTTACATTATAAACGCGATTGTAAGCCACTTCACTATCCACTGCCCTACTATCTGTAGGAAAAGAAACACAGTCACAGTCTTCTAAGTTTTTCAACTCAAGTCGCTCCATATTCATAACAGTATAAGTATTAAAATTCAATTTTTTTAGTAAGACCCCAGTTGCATTTGCACCGGTTAAATCATCTGCTATTACTATACATTGCGGCATATGAAACCTCCTTTTTATGGTTGCTTTTGTTCGAAACCCAAGAATAATGTTCGTTTATGTTTGTATTTTACTTCTTTTGTTTAATTCTGTCAATCTATTTTATACATTTTTCTGGTTTTCTATTATTTATATTTTTTGCTGCAACTGCACTTGCAAGAAAATCTGGACTCAAGAAATCATTTAGTGTATGTATCGGTCTGGCAATGCTTTCTTTTCTTTCTCTTGGAGGAATTGTATTCACTAGTAGTGGTTGAATGGATTTGCGCTTCCACCGGGTATGCAAAAGTATTCCCTACGATAGACACACCTTTATCAAATAATATCAAAATCGGTGGACTTATTTTGATCAGCTTACTTCCAGCAAGCTTAATGTTTATTTCCCTTATCGGAATGAAATTATATCCATTAGATGATAAGGCCATGGAAAAAGTACAAGCAGAGATTGCGCGAAAGAAAACCGTTTAATTTATTAAAATATGTGTATACTACTCTTGAGGTGAACATATGAAATTCATGTCAAGAAAAAATTTTCATGGAATAAACAAAAAATTTTCTTTTTTTGAAGGATGGTATCTAAAACATCAAAACGGATTAAATACAATAGCTTTTATCCCTGCGTATCACATAGACAAGGCAGGTAAAGCCACTTCCTCCCTTCAAATTATTATGAATAATCAATCTCATTCTATTGATTATCCAGCTAGTGCTTTTACAGCTGACAAGAAAAGATTTTTTGTGAAAATAGGTGAAAATATATTTTGTGAAAAAGGTATTCGAATTTATATTAAAACAAATGAAATTACCATAAAAGGAAAACTCTACTACTCTCCTTTTACTGTATTACGAACAGATATTATGGGACCCTTCCGCTTTTTCCCTATTATGCAGTGCAACCATGGTGTTTTAAGTTTAAAGCACAAATTATCTGGTTCCTTACTTGTAAATGGCGAACAATCGAATTTTACAGATGGAATAGGTTATATTGAAAAAGATTGGGGAGCATCCTTTCCAAAATCTTATCTTTGGACACAGTGTAACCAATTTGATAATGACTTATGCTCTATCACAGTTTCAATTGCTCATATTCCATTTCTTGGAACTCGCTTTAACGGATGTATCTGTAGCATTTATTACCAAGGACATGAATATCGATTAGCAACTTATATGGGAGTTAAGATTTTAAAATATACTTCTCATGAAGTCATTATTTGGCAAAACAAGTATTTACTGAGAATGCGATTTTTTAATAACCTTTCTCATGAATTGAAAGCACCTAATTTAGGTGAAATGACCACAATCATCCATGAAAGCATTCTTTGTAAGGCAAGGTATGAATTCTTTATACATTCGGAAGTTTTATTTGATCTTACAAGTGACAATGCTAGTTACGAAAAAAGATAAGCAAGAAAATAAAAGGAGGCCAATCATGAATTGATTAGCCTCCTTTGTTATTCACTTTATATTTTAAATATTTCTAATTGCTTTTTCAAGTTTTCTGCAGTTAATGCCAATTCAAGTGCATCTTTCCCCAAGTTCTCACTTTCTTGGGTTACCTTGACTGCTTGTTCTGATAAACCTTCTGATGTAGCTAGAATTTCTTCTGTTCCGGCAGATTGCTCCTCCGTTATTGCAGCCACTGAAGTTGCTACACTATCGACATTCTTAACTTTTTCTATCATATCTTGTACAATATGATTTGTCTCATCCACCGTTGAATAAATCGTTTCAAATGTATTACTTGCTACACTTACCAGGTTAGAACTATGTTTTATAGTCTCCACACTCTCTTGTGTTTTTTCTACTGTATTTTCCATAAGACTACTTATATTGTTTGTCAACCTAGATATATTTTCAACTGCACTAGAACTAGTTTCTGCAAGTTTTCTTATTTCTTCTGCAACTACTGCAAATCCTCTTCCTGCATCTCCAGCTCTTGCTGCTTCAATCGCTGCATTTAAAGATAGTAAATTTGTTTCAGAAGCAATATTACCTATTAAAACAATTATTTCATTAATTGCAGTTGTCGATTCCCCTACTTCTTTTACAACCTTTTCCAAGGAATTAACGGAATGTTCTACTTCTACCATAGCAGTATTAATCTCTTCCATATCCTTTTTCCCTTTTTCTGAAACAGTAACCGTTTCACCCATTTTTTCACTGGCTTCCTGGCCTTTATTACCTGTTTCTGATACAACCATAGCAAGCGTTGATGCATTTTCCGCTATTTCACTAACTGATTTAGCAAGTTCTTCAACCGTTAGGTTTAGCTGTTCCATAGAATTAGACTGATTCTCAGCAGAAGTTTGTAGGTTTTCTGCTACTATACTATTCCCTTCTGCTTGTCCATTTAATTTGAGAGACATAATATTAATCTCATCAATAATACCACGCATAGTCTCTATAAAAGTTTGCATGTTTTGACTCATAATCGCTATTTCATCTCTACCTTTTAACTTAACATTTACAGTAAAATCACCCTGTGTAATTTGAATTATGGCATCAGTCAATTTCTTAATTGGATTAATTATAAAATGAATTACTCTTTCAATAACAATAATCAAAACAGCAATTGCAATAATAGCCATAATTACAACTATCATAGCTAATGTATATAAGTCACCTAAGACTTCAGCGCGTGGAACATAAACAGCTAAAATCCAATTGGTATTATCTATGTTTTCTAGATCAACCATATATGTATTCTTGCCATCTTTAACTTCAAACACGTCATAATTTTTAGCATTCATTCGCTTTGTTACGGAAGCCACTAATGAATTCTCGCTATTTTCATCCATTTGCACCGTTATCATAGCAGGATCTTTATGTGCAATAATAGTGTTTGTATTTTTATCTACTAAGAACATAGCTCCTGATTTCATCAATTCCATTGAAGCAACCATGCTCGAAACTTCTTCTAGTAATATATCAATGGACATTACTCTTGTTGTATTATTTTTTGATTTCAGTTTTGTTGTTGCACTTACAATATATTGTCCTGTTTGGGCATCTAAATAAGTAGCTCCAAAGGCAACATTATCATGTGTTAAACCTTCCTTGTACCAATCACGGTCTTTTACGATATAGTCTTTTGGTGGAATCCAACCTGATGCATCTATAAAGTTTCCTTTATCATCCCCCATATATACACCTGTAGGATAACTTGGGTTTTTATTTACTGTTGATTCTAAATATTCCAATTCTGTCTTATCAGTAAAATTCACTGTCTCTATCGTAGTTTTTACTTCATTAAAAGTAGAGATAATTCCTTGTACCCAAGTTTCAATACTATTAGTATTGGATTCAGATGTGGTCTGAATAATTTGATGTCCATAATTAACAATAATATCCTGTGAAATAAAAAATGTTGTAAATAAGAGAACTAAAATCGATACAATAACAATTGGTATTACTACAAAAATCAGCTTAATTTTGATGCTAAATCGGTCAAATTCTTTCTTTGGCTTTTGTACTTTCTCCTGCATTTTATCCCTTCTTTCAATTTGTCTTTAGATCTATTTATAGAT
>CAYYVJ010000066.1:6421-12275 GCA_964475115.1 uncultured Lachnospiraceae bacterium | reverse complement strand
GAACAAAAACAGCGCTTAGAGGACGGAGCCAAAAAAGCGAGAGGAAAAGGAATTAAGGAATCTTTGGTTTTAGTAGATCAATTAGCTTTTATTGTTAATATAAAAAATAATACAGTTATTACTGCTATGAGCAAAGAGGAAACAAACGATACTATTTTCACCAATATAGATGGAGCTGTTATAATTTAGCCGGACCGTAAGGAGGCAAAAGTCTTTGAATGACAGATAAGACTAACAGCTAAAAAATTAGGAGGTCATTTCACTATGATGAGATCATTATTTTCCGGAGTTTCCGGATTAAAAGTACATCAAACAAAGATGGACGTAATCGGTAATAATATTGCAAACGTAAATACAGTAGGTTTTAAATCAAGTAGAGTAAGTTTTACAGATGTATTCTATCAAACAACACAGTCAGCTACTGGACCTAACGCTGCTACAGGAGCAGGTGGACAAAATGCGAGACAAATTGGTTTGGGTGCATCCGTAGGAGCGATTTCTACAAATATCACTGGACAAGGTGGTTCTCAAAGAACAGATAATCCTTTTGATTTAATGATATCAGGAGACGGATTTTTTGTAGTAAATCAAGGTGGTTCAAATTACTTTACAAAAGCAGGTAATTTCACTGTAGATCAATCTGGAACCTTAGTAACTACTTCAGGTAATCCAGTAATGGGATGGCCAGCTGATGGTGAAGGAACCATTAAACAAGATAGAGTGCAAGCACTTAAAGTTATGTCAGAAGAAATGATGACTACACCGCCAGAAGCTACAGAAAAGGCAATGCTTGTAGGAAATATTAACAAAGAAGACGATGCATTTGCCACAGGTGGAAATGGATACATACCATTAACAGTTGCTTTCTATGATAACTTAGGTTATGAATATCAAGCGAACTTTAGAGTTACTCAAGATGATCCGGCAGCGGGAACGTATAAATTAAGTCTACATAATGTGACTTTAGATGGAAAAGAAGTAACTGGAGTAACAGCTCCTACACCTACAGACTTGGAATTTAATATGGGTGCAACTGATGATACTACAACAAGGCCACCAGATGTTATTCCTTCAGGTGGACTAATATCTGCTACAACTACAACGTTGGATTTGTCAGGCGTAATTGGTTCAAGTAAGGAAATCACTATCGACCTATCTACTCTTACAAACTATGGTAGTTCTTCTACAGCAGATTCTGTACGAGGAGATGCAAAAGGACTAGGTGCAGGTAGAGCAGTAGGAAGAATGTCAAGCTTAGCAATTCAATCTGATGGTAAGGTTGTAGCAGCTTATAATAATGGTGACAATAGAATTTTAGGACAAGTAGTAGTAGCTACCTTCTCCAATGCAGCAGGTCTTGAAAAAATGGGAGACAATCTATATGCAGCAACATTAAATTCAGGTGAATTTAATGGAATTGGACAAGATGTAACATCTGATGGTGGAAGTTTTACAACAGGTGTTCTTGAAATGTCAAATGTAGACTTATCTACAGAATTTACTGAAATGATAACAACGCAAAGAGGATTCCAGGCAAACTCAAGAATTATTACCACTACAGACTCCATGCTTGAAGAGTTAATAAATCTTAAGAGATAATAAAATTTAAGCTTTAGAATTATAAATAAACTAAATAGGGTGGTAAAATTATCTACCACCCTATTTATATGGTTGAATTTGAAAGGAGTTATCTGTGATTGAAGTAACTAAGTTAAATAATAAAAAGTTAACAATAAATGCCGATCAGATAGAAACAATAGAGGATACTCCAGACACTGTTATTAGTTTTGCTTCGGGGAGAAAGATTATTGTCAAAGAAAGTAGACAAGAGGTTCAAAATCTAGTAATATCATATAAAAAAGAAGTCTTTGTCGAATTATGCAATAAAAAATAATCGACTTTATATAAAAATATAAATAATTATAAATAGTAGGTAGGTGGAAAAATGGATTTAGGTACGATAATTGGCCTTATATTTGGTTTGGGTTTTACAATTTATGGAATTATGACGGGCCCTGACGGGGCGGCTTCAATATTTAATTTTTATAGTGAATCCTCTTTTTTTATTACCATTGGTGGTACATTTTCTTCTGTTGTAACTTCCTTTACACTAAAAGGAACTGTAGAAGGTTTTAAGGGATTTCTTATAGCACTTAAAGGAATAAAAGTCAATGAAGGCGAAACAATTAAAACCATTATAGAATTGTCAAATGTTGCCAGAAAAGAAGGTTTGTTAGCATTAGAAGAAGCAGCTAATAATTTGGGAGATGATTTTTTAAAAAAAGGAATTCTCTTAATTGTAGACGGCACGGATCCGGAATTAGTAAGAGCAATAATGGAAACGGAATTAAACAGTATTGAAGGTAGACATGGAAATGTAGTTAGATTCTGGGAAACAGTGGCAGCAATGGGACCTGCTTGGGGTATGATTGGTACCTTGATTGGTTTGATTAATATGTTGAAGAATTTATCTGATATGGCTACAATTGGACCTAACATGTCTGTTGCATTGATTACCACATTTTATGGTTCTGTACTAGCAAACTGGATTGCAATTCCAATTGCAGCTAAATTGAAAGACGCGAACTCCACTGAAATTATGATAAAAGAAGTAGTAATTGAAGGTATTCTTTCCATTCAAGCAGGAGAGAATCCAAGAGTTATTGAAGAAAAGTTAAAATCATTCTTATCACCAAAACAGAGAAATGAAATGTCTGTAACTGATGGAGGTGAACAAGTTGGCTAGGCGAAAAAAACAACAAGAAAGCACAAGTACAGGGCAGTGGATTACCACCTTTAGTGACTTGATGAATTTACTTTTTTGCTTCTTTGTTTTACTATTTGCTATGTCCAATATGGATCAGGATAAGTTTGATCAAATCTCTGCTTCATTTACCTCGACTTATAGTATATTCCCTGGAGGAGGGGCTTCTGTAGGAACTGGAGTATTAATTTCCAATGGAGTTAGCCAACTCAATGAATTAAGTCAATATTTTAATAATATGGGTTTGAATCAAAAGGGGGAACAAAAGCAAATAGATGAGTTGAAACAACAGATGGAGCAAGAACAACTAAAAGTATCGGAAAATCTTGCAGCTGAATTAGAAGATGCACTTGAGTATAGGGGGTTGTCTTCCGATGTAGAAATCCAATTTACCTCTCAGTATGTTCAGCTAACTATGAATGGAGCTTTGCTTTTTGATTCAGGAGATTCTGAAATTCGAAGTGATTCTGTAAAGTATATGGATAAGATAGGAGATATTTTACAGCAATATGATACATATTTAATAGAAGTAGAAGGTCATACGGATAATGTTCCAGTATCAAGAAGATCTAGATATGCGAACAATAGTGAACTTTCTAGCTTCAGAGCGATGTCAGTAGCTAATTATCTCCAAAATAAAAAGGGAATCTCTCCTATTAATTTGAAGTATTCAGGAAGAGGTGAATATGTACCTATCGCTTCCAATGATACACCTGAGGGCAAAGCGCAGAATAGAAGAGTAGAAATAAGGTTATATCATCAATTATACTAAGAGGAGAACTTTACCATGAAGAAAAGTTTAATTAACATTTTGATATTGGCTCTAGTAGTAACGAATGTTATTTTAAGTGCAGTATTAGTTTTTACGATCGTTCCTACTATGAAAAAAACAGATAATTTGATAACAAAAATTGTTTCGGCTATTGATTTAGAATTGGAACACCCAATTCCAGGTAGCGAAGAAACCACTATCTCAATAGATAAAATAGAAGTATATGATATTGAAAAACAACTTCTAATCAATCTAAAAAAAGGTGAAGATGGTTTAGAGCATTATGTAGTTCTATATGCGACTTTATCACTTGACGCTTCTCATAAAGATTATGAAACATACTATGAGATGTTGCCTACAAAAGAAAGTTTGATTACAAGTGAAATTATTAGCATTGTATCAGGTTATACCATTGATGAAGCTAGAGACAATATGTCAGACATGAAAAGCGAAATCCTTTTAGCTGTTCAGACATTGTATAAGTCAGAGTTTATAATTGATGTTTCGTTTAGAGATATAACATTCCAATAAAAAATGGAGGAACAGTCATTGAAAAAATGTAAGACTGGAGGTGAAGGTAAATGAGCGAAATATTGTCCCAAAGTGAAATAGATAGTTTACTTAGTGCACTAAGTGCAGGTGAATACGACGCAGATGAATATATGGACAAAGAAGAAAAAGCCGTCAAGAATTACGACTTTGCAAGACCTTCTAAATTCTCAAAAGATCACCTTCGTACTCTTGAAATTATTTTTGAACATTATGGTAGATTGCTATCCACCCATTTGCCAGGATACTTAAGAAAAAACGTACAAGTAGAGGTAGTTAATTCAGAAGCAGTTATTTATTCGGAATTTTCCAATGCATTATCAAATCCGGTATTATTAGGAATTGTTAATTTTGCTCCTTTAAGTGGTAACATAATCATTGAATGGGCAAGTAATATTGGTTTTGCCATGATTGATCGTATGCTTGGTGGAGAAGGAACTCCTTTAGAAAAAAATAGAGAGTTTTCAGAAATTGAATTAGTGATATTTGAAAGAATATTTAATGTATGTGTCAGCTTTTTAATTGAACCATGGCAGAGCGTGACAGAGATTAATCCTAAATTAGAGAAAATCGAGACCAATTCTCAATTTGCTCAAATAGTTTCCCCTAGTGAAATGATAGCGATTATAAGTATGAATGTGAAAATTGGAGATGTGGAAGGTTTAATGAATATATGTTTACCATATATTTGCCTTGAACCAGTGATGGATCGTTTAAATACTAGATATTGGTTTTCCACAATGCAAGATAACAATGGAGAATATGAGGAAGCAATCGAATCCTTAATTAGCAAAGCAAGTGTTCCAATAAGTGCTGTTTTAGGAAAAAGCACAATTAGTGTAAATGATTTCGTGAATTTACAAATAGGAGATATAATTAGATTAGATACTAAAATTGATGACGAGTTAAGTATATATACAGGTAAGATAAAGAAGTTTACAGGGCTCCCAGGATCAGCCTCAGATAAATATGCGGTTCGTGTGACATCAATAATAAGAGAGGAGTAATAAGATGGACGGAATGTTATCACAAGATGAAATAAATGCGTTATTCTCTGGAATGCCAGATTCTGACTCAGCCAGTGAAGAAGCGGAAAAAGAAACTCCCGCCACATTTGAATCCGAAGAAGCTCTTACTGAGATAGAAAAGGATGCCATAGGTGAAATTTCAAATATTAATATGGGAACGGCGGCCACGACCCTCTATTCTTTAGTTGGTCATAAAGTCAATATAACAACACCTAATGTAACATATGAAAACTGGGAAGAATTTTCAAGTACTTTTGATGATAGACCTTGTGTTGCACTACAGATCGCATACAAAGAAGGTTTAGATGGCAATAATGTCATGATATTAAAAGTAAAAGATGTAATGATTATAGCAGACCTAATGATGGGCGGAGATGGATCAAATTCAGAGGGGGAACTTACTGAACTTCACCTAAGCGCAATTAGTGAAGCAATGAATCAGATGATGGGAAGCTCAGCAACCTCGCTTTCATCAATGATAAATAGAAAAATTGATATTATGCCACCAATTGCAAAGGTAATAGACTTTCATGACAAGCCTAAGGCAGACGATATTGCAAACTTTTTAACTGGAAAATTTGTGAAAATAGCATTTAAGATGACAATTGGAGATATTATTGACAGTGAAATCATGCAGTTATTCCCAATTGAATTTGCGAAAGACTTGTATCAAATGTTTGTTGTTGCAGACGAACCTAAAAATGAAGTAGTTGAAACACCTGTTGTAAATATGCAACAAGC
>CAYYVJ010000066.1:0-6321 GCA_964475115.1 uncultured Lachnospiraceae bacterium | reverse complement strand
ATGCAACAAGCACAAATGCAACAACCACAAATGCAACAACCACAATACCAGCAACAAGCAGCATATAATCAAGATTATAATATGCAAATGAGTAATGGAGGTCAAATTATGCAATCATATGCCCAACAACAAATACCTATTGAGCAAAATGTTAATGTTCAGTCAGCACAGTTTCAGAGTTTTACTCAGAATATGATACCAGCTACTCAGAGAGAAAATATTGATTTGATTATGGATGTTCCACTAGAGGTGACGGTTGAACTAGGAAGAACAAATAAATCCATAAAAGAAATTCTAGAATTTGCTCCAGGAACAATTATTGAATTGAATAAAATTGCTGGAGAACCAATCGATGTTTTGGTAAATGGAAAACATGTTGCAAAAGGCGAAGTAGTAGTAATTGAAGAGAATTTTGGTATTCGAGTTACGGAGATAACCAAACAATAAATAGAGATAAGATAGGAGAGAAAGAAATGGCAAAAAGTATTTTAGTTTGTGATGATGCAGCATTTATGAGAATGATGATTAAAGATATTTTAACAAAAGGAGGTTACATTATTGCAGGCGAAGCGGAAAATGGATTAAAGGCAGTAGACAAATACAAGGAAACTAAGCCAGATTTAGTAATGATGGACATCACTATGCCAGAAATGGATGGAATACAAGCATTAAAGAAAATAAAAGAAGCAGATCCTTCTGCGACTATAATTATGTGTTCTGCAATGGGACAACAAGCCATGGTAATAGAATCAATTCAGTCAGGTGCTAAAGACTTTATTGTAAAACCATTTGACAAAGATAGGGTATTAGAAGCTGTAAAAAAAGCAGTGGGCTAAGTTATGAAAACACTAAGTTATAGTAGTTCGGGCTTAGACAGCTTTGTACAATTACTATCTGTATTAGTTATTTTTGTTGTAGTCTTACTTGCAACCTACTTAGTAACAAGATGGGTAGGTAATTTTCAAAAGAGTAAGAATATAAATAGTAATTTAGAGGTAATAGAGACTTATAGACTTGCAAACAATAAATATTTACAAATTGTTCGAGCTGGAAATGTTTATTTAGTAATTGCTGTTTCTAAGGACACTATTACCATGTTAACCACTTTGGAAAAAGAGCAATTAGACTTACTAAAAGGAAATGAGAATAATCTGACATCTATTAATTTTCAAGATGTTTTGGAGAAGGTGAAAAGTTGGAAAAAATAATAAAGAAAATCTGTATTGTTCTATTGATTGTGTTTTTCAGTAGCTTAAACATACAGACAGTAGAAGCATCAACTACAGATGGGATAATTAGCACAGACGCTAGTATAACAACAGAAACCTCTTCTCCAAGGTTTGGTTTTAATATCACTACAACGGATGAAGAAGGTTTGTCCGGAAGTTTGCAAATAATGTTAGTTTTGACAATTATAGCATTGGCACCCTCCATTCTAATCTTACTTACTTCTTTTACAAGGATTTTAATTGTTCTTCATTTTACAAGAGCTGCTCTTGGAACACAATCAGCCCCACCAAATCAAATTCTTATAGGGATGGCCTTATTTCTAACTTTTTTTGTTATGGCACCAATATTTTCGGAAATTAATACAAGCGCACTCAAACCTTTATCTGCGGGTACCATAACTCAAGAAGAAGCGTTGGAGATTGGGGTTGCTCCGCTAAAAGAATTTATGCTAAATCAGACCAACAAAAAAGATTTAAATATGATGTTGGAAATTTCTGAAATGCCACAAGAAGAAAATGGAATGGATTATTCATTGCTAGTAATCATTCCTAGTTTTATATTAAGTGAGTTAAGAACTGCATTTATTATAGGGTTTCTTATCTATATACCATTTATTATTATAGATATGGTGGTGGCTTCCACATTAATGTCTATGGGTATGATGATGTTGCCGCCAACAACAATTTCTATGCCATTTAAAATTCTATTATTCGTATTAGCAGATGGTTGGAATCTAATTATAATAAATGTCTTAAAAACATTTGTAGTATAGAAGGTGAAAAAATGACAGTTGAAACAGTAATGGATATTGCCAGAGAAACCTTATGGGTTATTATAACTTCATCTGCACCACTTTTGCTGATTTCGCTTGTGGTGGGTTTAGTGATAAGTATTTTCCAAACAATTACATCCATTCAGGAACAAACATTAACCTTCGTACCAAAAATATTGGCAGTATTTATAGGAATGATGATATTTGGAGGATGGATATTAAATAATATCGTAGGTTTTATGGAGAGGCTTTGGTCTAGTTTTGGAGAGTTTGTAATATGACAGTAAATACAGGCTTGACCATAAAGGAGTTGGAGCATTTTCTAATGATCCTAGTTCGAATTACATCATTTTTTTATATGGCTCCTTTTTTTAGTATGAGCAGCACACCAAACCGAGTAAAGGTAGGATTGGGAGTTTTTATATCTATTTTAGTATTTCAGACAATGAATATTGATTTTCCAAGATACAATAATCTTTATGAATATACACTACTCATATTAAAGGAAAGTGCGATAGGATTGTTAGTAGGATTTTCTGCATATATCAGCAACACCATAATCATGTTTGCAGGTAGAATGATTGATATGGAAATTGGACTATCTATGGCAACGGTGTTTGACTATAATACAAGAACACAAGCCAGTATTTCGGGGGCTTTATATAATAACCTTATATTAATTTTACTTATTGTAACAGATATGCATCACTTTCTGTTAAAAGCGTTAGTAGATACCTTTAAATTAATTCCTATTGGTGGAATAAAGGCCGGAAGCCAATTATATGAGACGATAATCGGATTTTTGTCGCAGTATATTATAATCGGCTTTCGTATTATATTGCCTATTTTTGCTGTAACATTAATCGTTAATGTCATACTTGCGCTTCTAGCGAAAGTAGCTCCACAGATGAATATGTTTGTGGTTGGAATACAACTCAAGCTCTTGGTTGGACTGAGTGTTATGTTTTTACTAATTGGTATTCTTCCTTCTATGTCAGATTTGGTATTTGAAGAAATGAGACGGATGGTTATTGCAGTTATTAAGGGGATGTATTGATGAAAGAGGCAAATAGAATACTTAAGTATAATCTACAATTATTTGCTAAAGATGGTCCGGGTGGAGAAAAAACGGAAGCCGCTACTGCAAAAAAAATAGATGATGCGAGAAAAGAAGGACAAGTTGCAAAAAGTAAAGAGCTTAGCAATGGAATCTCCTTACTTGCTTTGTTTTTCACTTTAAAAATATTTCTATCTTTTGTAGGAAATAAGTTAGTTGAGAATTTTCAGATTATATTTACTAGATTTACGGATATAGTTGGAAGTGGAAATTCAAATTTTAATTCTAAAATGATGCACTGGATAATGAATGAAATGATAATAAGGATATTAATTATCCTATTACCATTTTTGGCAATTGCAGTAATCGTAGCTTTTTCAACAGATTTGTTTCAGGTAAAGTGGAAAATCACATCAAAACCACTAGAACCCAAACTTGATAAAATGGATCCCGTAAAAGGATTTAAAAGAATATTTTCAATGAGATCTATTGTTGAATTGATAAAATCAACTGCCATTATAGGTGTTATGATTTGGATTGTATATGACACACTAAAAGATCAGATGATGACGATGTATAGTTTATACCATATGTCTTTATTTTCTGCTATTGGATATATTGGAGAGTTAGTTTTAGATTTAGGAATGAATATTAGTATAGCAATGTGCTTCATAGGACTTGCTGATTATATATATCAAAAGTTTAAGTTTAAGAAAGACTTAATGATGTCCAAGCAGGAAATTAAAGATGAGTATAAAAACTCTGAAGGTGATCCACAAGTGAAAGGGCAGATTAAGAGAAAAATGCAACAGGCTTCTCAAAGAAGGATGATGCAGAGTATCCCGCAAGCAGACGTAGTAATTACCAATCCTACACACTTTGCAATTGCTATAAAATATGATGCAAAGTCATCTTCAGCGCCAATTGTACTTGCAAAAGGTCAAGATTTTTTAGCGGCAAAAATAAAAGAAGCTGCAAAGGAAAACAAAATCGAGATTGTAGAAAACAAACCATTAGCGCGTATGCTTTATGCAAATGTTGAGATTGGTGAAGAAATTCCAGCAGAGTTATACCAAGCAGTAGCAGAAGTTCTTGCTTATGTATATAGTTTGAAAAATAAAGAGACATATTCAGTAGGATAAATAAAATTATAATGGCTTTAGGAGGCTTAGATAAATGAAGTTAAAAGATATAGGATTGGCATTATACTTACTATCAGCAGTCATGTTCTTAATTATTTCTATTCCTCCAACAATTCTCGATCTTATGTTAGCACTTAATATTTCAGTGGCACTTATTATTGTACTGAATGCTATTTTCGTAAAAGAAGCATTAGATATGTCTTCTTTTCCTACAATAATTTTGTTCACCACTATTTTCCGTATAGGTTTAAATGTATCTTCGACAAAACTGATATTAGGAACAGGTGACCCTGGTAATGTTGTTGCTACATTTGGCTCCTTTGTTGGTGGTGGTGACTTAGTTATCGGTGTTATTGTTTATATTATTATAATAATTGTTCAATTTATGGTAATTAACAAAGGTTCTGAGAGAGTTGCAGAAGTAACCGCAAGATTTACACTGGATGCAATGCCTGGAAAACAGATGGCTATTGATGCTGACTTAAATACAGGTGCTATTACTGATGAGGATGCAAAAAAAAGAAGGGCAAAGCTCCAAGAAGAGTCAAGCTTTTTTGGTGCAATGGATGGTGCTACAAAGTATGTTAAGGGAGACGCCGTTGCCGGTTTACTTATAACGGTAATTAATATTGTTGGTGGAATAGTAATGGGAGTTATGAGAAGAAGCATGGAAATGGATGATGCACTTTCTACTTATACGATCCTTACCATAGGTGATGGTTTAGTAAGTCAGATTCCTTCACTTTTAACGTCGATTGCGACAGGTATTATCGTAACGAAGGCTTCAAAAGAAGTGAATATTGGCGATCAAGTATTTGGAGAAATGTTCTCCATACCTAGGGTTATGTACATAGTTGGTGCAACACTTATCTTCCTGGGAATTACGACTCCTTTAGCCTGGTATATATTCATACCTTTGGGTATGCTATTTATTGTAATTGGATTAAGCTTGTCAAAAGAACAAGGAATTCAGAGTATTGAAGATGAAGTTAATACAAGTGAACTGGAGGCGGACGAGATTAGAAAGCCGGAAAATGTAGTTTCGCTTCTACATGTTGACCCGATAGAATTAGAGTTTGGTTATGGTATCATTCCTTTGGCAGATACAAATCAAGGTGGTGACTTACTAGACCGTGTTGTAATGATTAGAAGACATATTGCTTTGGAACTAGGTGCTGTTGTACCAATTATTCGTCTAAGAGATAATATACAATTAAATCCCAACCAATATATCATCAAAATCAAAGGGATACAAGTAAGTGAAGGCGAGATTCTTTTTGATCATTATATGGCTATGAATCCAGGATTTGTTGAAGAGGAGATTACGGGAATTCCTACCTTTGAACCATCCTTTCACTTGCCTGCAGTTTGGATAACTGAAAGTCAAAGAGAAAGAGCAGAATCCGTAGGATATACAGTGGTAGACCCTCCGTCTATTATTGCTACCCATTTAACAGAAGTTATAAAGAATCATATTGCAGAATTACTAACAAGAGAAGATGTTCAAGCATTAATTAATAATGTAAGAGAAAGTAATGCTACTTTGATAGAAGAGTTGATTCCTAAGCTTCTTAATGTAGGTGAAATTCAGAAGGTTTTACAAAATTTACTTCAAGAGGGAATCTCAATCCGAGATTTAATTACTGTTTTTGAAACTTTGGCAGATCATGCTTCCGTTACAAGAGATGTAGACGTTTTAACAGAGTATGTGAGACAAAGCCTAAAAAGGGCCATATCTAGTAAATATTTTATGGCAAATGAAACAACGAGTGTTGTAACATTAGATCCAAAAACGGAACAAGATATTATGAATTCAGTGAAGCAAACGGAACAAGGTGCATATTTAACCTTGACACCTGAAAAGACCAAAAATATCATAAATTCAGTAAATGAACAAGTAGGTAAATTAGAAAGTATGGGTAAAAATCCAATTATTATGACTTCACCTATAGTAAGAGCTTATTTTAAAAAGTTAACAAAAGATTATTATAAAGACTTGATCGTAGTGTCTTATAATGAAGTAGAATCCAATGTGGAATTACAATCAGTAGGGATGGTGACAGCTGAATGATAATAAAGAAATTCCAGGGTAAAACAGAAACAGAAGCAATTCTTGCTGC
>CAYYVJ010000065.1:8531-12606 GCA_964475115.1 uncultured Lachnospiraceae bacterium | reverse complement strand
ATATAAGAGTTCTTTTAACTTTTTACGTTCATATCTATCATTTCTATTGTATCATCGATAATATCGCATGTTTTGGTTTTACTCCAATTGAACTTTCAGTAACTTTACCATCTTTTACTACGACAAGAGTAGGAATACTCATAACCTTAAAAGCTTTTGCCAACTCTTGCTCTTCATCTATATTTACCTTACCTACTTTAGCTACCTCTAAAGTCTCAAGTGCTACTTCATCAATAATTGGGGATACCATTTTACATGGTCCACACCAAGATGCCCAAAAATCCAATAATACAGGCTTATCTGATTTCATTACCTCATGTTCAAAATTTTCCTTGGTTATCTTAACTACGCTCATTTTCATTCTCCTTTCTCACTTTTTATTATTTACTGTTTCTAATTAAAATTATATTCTGTCATAATACTTTCTCTATTCAAAGTCTTATCGTTAAAGTACTCAAAATAAGATAATCCCAAATAACTTCCCGCTATATTATACACATCTTCATATCCTAGATGCTGAAGAAGTAAGGCTGCATTATAGCTTCGTTGCCCTGATCTACAATGAATGTAGATTGGCTTATCCTTAGGGATTTCATTTATTCTTTCACGAATTTCACTTAAAGGTATATTCATCGCTCCCTTTATATGTCCAAATTCATACTCATAAGTTTCCCTTACATCTAATATAAAGCTGTTGTTCTCTACAAGTTCTCTAACCTTATCTACGTGTATTTGCTTATAATCTCCATTTAGCAGATTAGAACCTACGTATCCAGCATAGTTAGTTATATCTTTTGCTGTAGAAAAGGGTGGTGCATAAGATAATTCTAAATCCTTTAAATCTTCTAATGTCCCTCCAAACTTAATTACTGTAGCTATAATATCAATCCTTTTTGTAACATCACCTTTTCCAATCGCTTGGGCGCCAAGTACTCTTCCTGTTGGAACTTCATAGAGTAGTTTGAAATGCATGGGGGATGCATCAGGCATAAGCCCAACTTTATCAGAAAGAATAATCCTTACTACATCATACTTGATTTTTAAATCCAATGCTTCTATTAAGGATTCATTAAGTCCAGTTGACGCTCCATTGTATTCAAATATCTGAATCGCTGAAGAAGCTATATAACCTTTATTTGTAGTATTTTTATTATTAATATGATCTGCCACTGTTCTAGCTTGCTTTAAAGCAGGTCCCGCTAGAGATAATTTAGTCATAGTGCCTGATAGACTGTTATAGACTTCTACAGCATCACCTACTGCGTAAATATCTGAATCACTTGTTTGATAATTTTTATTTACTTTTATGGCACCTGTTTCACCGATCTCTAATCCGACTTCTTTAGCAAGATGTATATCCGGTAATACACCAATTGCCATTACAACAACATCTGCTTTTATTTCTTTACCCGAAGATAAGATTACTTTGTTTTTCTCAAACTTCTGCACCTTATCTCCTACGATCAGATTTATCTGATTATCATAGATTTCCTTATGAAAGATTTGAACCATATCATAATCAAATGGTTTTAAAATTTGATTGCTAGCTTCTATTAAAGAAACTTGATATCCAGCTTTTCTTATGTTCTCTGCTACTTCAACACCTATATATCCACCACCAATCACTACAATATTAGTAACTGAATCCCGCTGTATGCTTTTATTAAGTTTATCAATATCCACAACATTTCTAACCGTATATAGATTCACATCTTCTATTCCAGGAATATTGGGAAGAATAGGAAATGCACCTGGTGATAAGATTAATTTATCATAAGTTTCTATATACTCTTCATCCTTTAATAAGTTCTTAACAGTAACCGTTTTTTTATCTTTATTAATAGACAAAACTTCTTGATTCACTCTTGCATCTATATTATATTGCTTTAAAAACAACTCCGGATTCATCAAAACCAAATCCTCTGCCTCTTTAATAACTCCACTCAAATGATAAGGAAGGGAACAATTGGAAAAGGATACATGCGGTCCCCTTTCAAACATTATAATTTGATCCTCTTCGCTATTTCTTCTTAACCTGGCTGCTGCAGAAGCTCCGCCTGCTACTCCGCCTACAATTATTATTTTACGACCCATTTTCATTGCCTCCTTGTACCTACGTAAGAACCTACTCCACCCGAAACATTAATTACATCAAAACCTTGTTTTGTAAGTATACTACAAGCCCTTGAACTTCTTGCTCCAGATTGACATATAATATAATAAGTATCCTCCATATTTAGGTATTTCTTAGGTTCATTTAAAAGATTCCCCATTGGTATATTTTTAGCACTTTTTATACTTCCACTTTGGTATTCATATGGCTCCCTAATATCAATTAATTTTATTTTATTAATTAAACTATCTATATCATTTACATGAAGCACTTTATCGTTATTTTTTCTAAATCCAAACATGATTTTCCTCCTACTTGTATTAGCTTATTTGCATTATTATTTGTATTAATTTATATTATAGCAGTTTTTTTACTTTTATCTGTGACTTTATCACTAAATAAGCTTTCCTATTAATAAAAAAAGAGAGCCTTTAAAGAATTTAGAAATACAAACTCTTTAGCAAACTCTATTTTTTTAATAGATGGCATTATCATGCAACAATATCTTTTTTTATATACTTTATGTAGCCTATTAGTAAGCTGATATTCCAAAACATATATAGCCAATCTTTAACTGCATAATAATTTGAGCAAAATGATATAGAAGAAGTTCTTTCATCTCTAAGTCTTCACCTATGGCAATGGTCACAGTTCTGCCTCCCCTTCTATTCCAGCATCTCCTTTTTCGTAGAAATGCATGAAGATTTCTTCCAAACTAGGCTCATTTACGGACATATAAGTTATGAATTTTAATCGCTTTCATTTTCCGTCTCCAATTCATCATAAATCCTGTAAGCAAAGTAGGCTACTGCCAATGAATATAGTAAAATGAGTATCTCTAATAAATACACATTTTTTAAGACTCCTGCCTGGAATAATCCCGCAAAAAAGTTTACAAAGGCATGTAAAAAAATTGCTAATGGGAATAAGTATCTCTTCTTTCTATTTCTTACTGCTGTAAAAACTAATACAGAAAGTGAAATATGCAAAATAATAGCAGAAATTCTTTCACCATAAGCAATTAAATACATATGATTTGGATTCTTAAGTAACCCTTCATAAGTTGCTTGCATCGTTGCTCTTGATGCTTCTGGTAATGATTGAAGAAAGCTATCTATCCCTACTGCATTTATTGTAATAGAAGTTAACATCGTACTCAATAATGATACTCCTCCAATGAGCATTGCTTCTATGCCTCCATGGCCTATACCATACATAATTGAGCTTATTTTATTCTTATGTTTTTTTAGCAAAAATGCAAATGCTACCCATCTACCCGTTTCTTCAAATAGGCCTGCTGCCAAACCACCATATATTCCATATGCTACCGGATAACTTTTAATGAAACGGCTAACTGGCGAATCTATGATTATAAAGATCAAGTGAAAAATTTGCTCTAAAACCAGTGCAAATACTATAAAAATAAGTGCTCCTGTTAATGTTGGTATTATGCTTGCTTTTGTTTTTAGCTTTACTAGAACCGCTAAAATAATTGGTGTAAAAAGACATAAGGCAGCGGAAATCCCCATAAATATAATCGCTTTTTCTGGAATTTGAATCATTGAATCCATTTTTTAATTCCCCCTCATTTATATTTTGTGTTTTCATTTTATCATAGTTTTAGAGGTAAAAAAAGAGGTGTTACATAAAATGTATACACCCTCCTTTTTTAGATAAAAACTTTATTGCAACTGCCATGACAATACTCTCTGTTACAGCTAAAGAAAGCCATACTCCTGCCATGTCAAATAAAAATGCAAGTAAAAATATAAACGGAATAATTATAATAAGTCCTCTTAGTATGGATATCATAAAGGACTTCAAAGGCTTATCCACAGAACTAAAATATACCGTTGTTATTATATTAAATCCCATAAAGAAAAAAGCAAGAAAATATAAACGCAAACCATGCACACCCATATTAGTTAATGTCTGATTTCCTTCGCCATTAAATATAGATAC
>CAYYVJ010000065.1:0-8431 GCA_964475115.1 uncultured Lachnospiraceae bacterium | reverse complement strand
AATAGCTTTCCTCTAAAACAAAAAAACATTCGGCGCTTCATACCTTCTATGGCCTAACGGTATGAAGCCCGAACGCTTATCAATTATTTTACCCGGCGGCAAAATGTGCGTCTTTATTTAGTTTCTATTATATCAATAATATATATATTTTCAACCGATAATTTCATGATTCCCATGACAAGGCTCTAACTCTAACACTGTATCCATATATTCCCTAGCTTTTTTCTTATTGCCTAATCCCCAATATCCTAAAGCCATTAGATAATTACAATGAGCTTTGTTTTTTACGGTTAGATTATCTTCGAAAATCAAGAAATCTGGTAAGGATACTGCAAAGTATTCTATCTTAGGTTCATCAAAAATATGCTGCTCCCCATAGTTAATTAATCGATAAAACCTTGCATTTGCCTCAGCAACCTTACCTAGTTTTAATTTGGCAAGACCCTGAAATAAAATCATATCCGCTGGTTGATCATTATAATACATCATTCCCGCTGGTTCATCTGTACCTAGCGTTGCCTTTTCAAAACACTCTTTTGCTTCCTTCTCACGGTTTAGCTTTTCAAAAACACAGGCCAAATAATAATATATATGATTATCCTTGGTCCCTTCCAACTTTCCTTCTCCAAGGTTCTCTGGATATATCAAAGCTTTCTCTAGATAATTCTTAGCTTTTTCCCACTCTTCTGACTCCATTTTCTCTTTTGCTAGTCCTATTAGAGCTGTAGTGTATTGAGTCGGTACTTTTCCTTCTCCACCTTCCCAAGGATGGAACTTACGGTTTATAATCAAATTCAAAGACTCTTTATATTTCCCCGAAAGATTAAGTAATGTTATGTATTCAATATATAAATCATCTCTACTTTCAACCACTTCTTTGTTCTCTTCAAATCTTGATAGACGTTCCATATAACCCATTCCAAGTCTTTTATAAAGTTGATCAAGCTCTAAGAATATGCGGGCATCTTTTACATTTAATGAAAAAGCTTTTTCAAGTACTTCTCTTGCCAGTTGGGCTTTTTCAAATTTATTAAAATAAGAAAGAGATAAATTCCTATATACAGTAGGAAAACTATGGTCAAGCTCTGCTGACTTCTCCCATAAGGCAGTCGCTTCTTTCCATTGTAATTTATCATAAAATAGATTTCCTAAATAATAATATGCTTTTGCTCCTGAAGGATTAGTAGAAATTGCATACTCAAGAACCATAATATCTTCTAGCTTATTCGGAAAACAATAATCGGATGAATAAGCTTCTGCCAAAAGAATGGCTTCTTTCGCTTTCTCAAAATTCTTTATGAAACCATAGCAATATCCTTCATAATATTTTAACATCGGTTTCATTTCAGAACAGTTCTTTAATACAATCACTGCTTCTTCATATCCGCCTATTTCTATATAATCTCTTGCTATCATAAGAGAATTTTCATCAAAATTTCGCATTAACTTTTGAAGTTCTTCTAATTCCGACTTTTCCACATTATGACACAAAATCAACTCAAATCTAGACAAATAATCAAAAGCATCTACCTTTAAGCTTTCATTTATGAAATCAATTGCCTCAGAATTCCTTCCTAATTTACGTAAAATATATACTTTTAATCCTCTTGCTTTTACATTGTGAGAGTTTTTTATTAAGGATTTTTCAATATGATCGAATGCTCTCTTATAATCATTCTCTTTTGCTGCCAATGCTGCAAGATAATAAAAGGACATTTCCTGTTGTTCGTTTGTCCATGTGGCTTTATAAAAATAATCATAAGCTTTTTTATTTTCTCCTTGATACATAGATACAAGTCCTAAATTATAGTACACCTCACTGTTATAAGGATTGGGATTTCTTTCTGTAAGTCTCTCCAATGCTATCTTAAAATATGTTTCTGCATCTTTTATATTTCCTCTTCTCAAAAGCAAAGAACCATATGCATTGTTAATTCGAATATCACCCTTATCTCTTTTTAAACCTTCTAGGTAATAGTCCTCTGGGCGATAAGTAGCATGACGGTATTGTTCAAGGTGAAGTCCAATCAGATAAAGTTCCTCATTGGTTTTTATTTCTTCTGGCTCATCTGCAGCCTTGGCTGGCTCAGGCATCTTTTGTGCTTTTATTGCTTGTGGTGCATAGCTTACAAGTAATTTGTTTTCATTTTGATTCCATACTTCCATCTCTAAGTCCGTCTCATCTAAATAAGAAAGAGCTAATGTATTTTCATAAGTATGGTTTGGAGATAGAATAACCGTTTTTTCAAATACAATTTCGCACTTATTTTTAAGTACAATCCTTGCATTCTCTATATAACTGCTTGCATAAGCACATAGATACACTTCGTTTTCCTTGGCTGATAAGTTAATCACAGCATCTATACTAGCATTTTTAACTTCTCCTACTGCTTTATAAGGCATAAAATATTGTTTAAAAGTTTTCTCTTCAAACGGTTTTAACCATGTAAAATCTGGCTGGTTGTCTGTGAACACTCCAGTCATAAGCTCAATATAAGGCCCATCCTCATCTGTCAAGTTGTGGTCCCATGCTTTTCCGAAATCTCCACATCCCCAGGTCCATTGTTTTTTTCCTGGTGAAACATGATGATCTGCCACATGTAAGATACCTGCTTTCAAACTATGATCATATCCTCCTACAAAATCATAATCTGACTTTTCGGCCATATAAGACGTTGGTACAGGAATATTCTTATATCGTGATATATCTACTCCTTCGCTATAATCATGCTTATAATAGACTCCTGTTGCAATCGGAAATCTAGACACATCTCTTTTTCCATGATCCATAACAGCATGTACATCAGGCGGAAAAACAGATTGCGTATGATCGTTTACGGCTACTGCAGGATTTGCCCACCACAAAAAAGTCTGTGGATAAGGTGTACGATTATAAACTTGACCTTCTATTTCTATATAGGCCTTATCAGGATACAAAGTAAACTTTGTAATTCCCTTTGTTCCATACATTTGATCTACATCGTGAATTAAAATAGTCTTACTTCCATCTTTATTTTTTTCTAATCTATAATCTGTTGGCGAAAAAGTAGTTGGTCTATGGTGTTGAGGCCAGTTAAATTCGATTCCACCCGAGATCCAAGGGCCTGTAAGCCCTACCAAAGCAGGCTTAATTACATGATTATAATATACAAAATCATAATCATTTGTTTTATCATAGGCCCTTTGAATCCGTCCGCCTAACTCTGGAAGAATCATTATTTTTAGATATTGATTTTCTAGAAATACTGCTTGATAAATCTTATTTATCTTTTCATCTTTTATTTTATCAATTGTTGGATAAGGGTATATTTTTCCAGAACTTCCTTGATAAACTCTCTTTTCTAAAAACATAGGATTTTTATCAGCTTCGCCTACTTCATAGGTAGGAATCAAAATTTCTTCTTCCCATACTAAAACTTCATTTTTTTTCATATTTTACCCCTTTCACGTCTTTCTTTTCTGATACCATTATATAACGTTTATATCTCTGAATCATTCGTTGTTTTTACTCTTTTATTTTAAAATCTTGCTTTCTTAGAACAAAAAAAGCTCTACATCAATGACGCAGAGCCAAATCCCAACTTTCTTATTTACCTAAATATCTTTCTAATACTCCTACAATAATCTCATGATCTTCTTCATGGGGAAAACTAGAAACAATAATTGTTCCAATCATTCCTTCACACCCTTTTACACGTATAGGAAAAGCTCCGCCTACCTGTGCATATTCAGATAAAGGTAAGTTCCAAGCTTCTTCCATGCTTTTTCCTATACTTTCTAGGTAATAATGCACCCACAAACTACTATGTCCAGAATATAAAGCTGTATTTTTCTTTCTTTCGATCCAAACCTCATTTCTTGCTTCACATTCATTACTAGAAAAGTGAAATAAGCATCTTCCAAAGGCTGCAATATCAATACATATCTTGCCATTACGCTTTTTTGCTTCGGCGATAAGTTCCTGACCTATCTCTAGTGCCATATCAGAATTAAATCCATCAAACTGTAATCTTAACTCTTGCTCTTCTACCTTTTTCATAAGTTCTTTTGCATCCATCATACCCCTCCAAATGAATTCTCAGTCTTTACTTACTATTAATTCCTCTACTATTTTTGTAATCTTTGTCAAATCCTCTATTGTGGTATATTCATCACATGAATGTACTGCATGCATTCCACATGCAATTACAAGTCCTTTAATGCCATGACGAAAGAAGTTATTGTTGTCACTGCCACCAAATGTCTTTTGAATATTTACTTCAATCTCTAAATTTCCACATACCTTTTGAAAACGTTTCATGACTGGATGGTCTCTCTCTACCAAATATGCAATACATCCTGGAACAATCGCCACCTTACATTCACCGCCATACTCTTTGGCCGCTTCTATAAACGCTTTCTCCATTCCTTGAGATTGGGTAAGGGCTTTCTCATGATCAAAACTTCGAATTTCACCTTTTACCTTACATTGGCTAGGTACGATATTCGTCGCTAATCCGCCCTCAATTGTTCCTACATTCACTGTAGTTTCTCCATCTATTCTACCAAGTTTTAATCGATTAATAGCAGTTGCTGCAATAGCAATTGCATTGATTCCTTTTTCTGGTGCAAATCCTGCATGAGACGCTTTTCCTTCAATGATTGCTTCTACTGAAAAAACTGTTGGTGCTTGATTTGCAACTCCACCAATTGGTCCTGTCAAATCAAGAACATAAGCCTCTTTGGACTTTATTCTCGAATAATCAAATACATCACTTCCACGTAAATATGCTTCTTCTGCAATAGGGAATAAAACTTCTATCCTTCTATGCGGTATATGGTTTTCTTTTATAGAACGAATCGCTTCTAATATGGCCACAATGCCACTGATATCATCTGCACCTAACACAGTTGTTCCATCGCTTACGATTCTACCATCTTCTTTTACTACAGCCTTTTTATTTAATGCTGGTTCAACTGTATCCATATGAGCAGAAAAAAGTATAGGGTCTCCTTCCATACTTCCTTCTAAATACCCATATACATTACCACACTCACTATCATATACTTCATTGGCATTATCTTCAAATACTTCAAAACCAAGTTCTAAAAGATAGTCCTTTAAAATATCGGCCATTTTTCTTTCATGAAAAGAAGGAGCATCAATTTCTACTAATTTACAAAATTCATCAATCATTCGTTTTTGATTCATTCATGCCTCCTAGCACGCCCTTATATAATATATTCAATATCATCCACGGTTTTTCTAGTTTCCATATTATATAGCAAGACACATTCTCTTTCTTCTATTGGACCAAAAGCGTAATTTTCTTTTCCTAGCTTGTTGAAAATTTCTCTTTTCACTTTTCGATTTACTCTAGCAGGGTCATTATTAATTATAAATACACCTTCCTCTTTAAAAGGTCTTTTTCGATAATAAGGATCAAACAAATAGATATATTCTTCATCTATCCCTGTTAAAAGTACATAGTGCCACACACCTAACATTACTTTGGCTACTACCGCTCCACCATTTTGAAGACATGTGATAACCTCACTATTTTGACTAATAAAAACAGATTCACCAGTAATTACAGAAGCACTAATAGGCCATTTCTTTACTTTACCAAACTGATTCAGCCAATTTGATAAGAAAAGCATCGCCATACCTGTAGTTCCCATCTTCCCTGCTTCTCCATTACGATCATAAGCATCTAAAGAATAGAGCATAATATTTCGGATTACCTCTGGAGGTATCTTTTCTCTTTCAAATAAAAAATTTATTCCATTTGTTACTGTTGTCGGACCACAATCATATTCTGTGGACTGATATTTTAATGGTATCTTCATTATAATAACCTCCTACTTCATAAAACCAGGTTATTTTTCAAACCTATTTAAAAACATTTGTGTACGTTCACTCTTTGGATTATTAATTACTTCCTCAGGAGTTCCTTCTTCTATTATAACTCCACCATCCATAAATACAATATAATCTGCTACATCTCTTGCAAAATTCATTTCATGGGTAACGATCACCATGGTCATTTTATCTGCTGCTAAATCTTTTATTACTTTTAAAATATCTCCTGTTAATTCTGGGTCTAAGGCTGAAGTAGGTTCATCAAAAAAAAGCACCTTTGGATTCAGTGCCAATGCACGAGCTATCGATACTCTTTGTTGTTGTCCCCCAGATAACTGAAATGGATAAGCATTTTCTTTATCACTAAGCCCCATCTTTTTCAACAAATCTCTTCCAGTCTTTAGCGCTTCCACTTTACTCTGCTTTTTTACAGATGTTAATGGATCAATAATATTCTTAATTACACTATAATGTGGAAATAGATTGAAGTTTTGAAATACAAGTCCATAGTAGTTTTTTATCTTTTTCAATTCACTACTTGATGCATAAGTTGCTTTACCATTTGCGCCTGTAGTAACTGCAGCTTCTCCCTTATAAAGGATTTCACCTGAATCTATGGTTTCTAGCATAGTTGCACAACGGAGTAAAGTCGACTTTCCCGAGCCAGAAGGACCAATAATTGCAACAACCTGACCTTCTTCTACTGTTAAAGATATATCTTTAATAACCTCATTGTCTCCAAAACATTTATTTAAGTTTTTTATTTCTAATAACTTCATTACATCGCCTCCCTATTTATAATAACTCAATTTTTTCTCTATCCATTCCATAACAAATGCAACAAGAAAATTGAAAATGTAATAGAAGATTCCAGCCCCTATAAATGGAGCCATAGTGGTCTGAGCTGATGCAATGGCTTTTGCTGCTGTAAACATTTCTGGTACAGAAATAACAAAAGCTAGCGAAGTATCTTTAATTAAGGTAATAACTTCATTTGTAATTGATGGTAAAATTCGTTTTATTACCTGTGGCAAAATAAGCTTAGTAAATATTTGAAATTTATTATATCCTAATAACTTAGCCGCCTCATATTGGCCTGCAGGCATAGATTCTATTCCACCTCTATATATTTCTGCAAAATATGCTGCATAGTTAGCTACAAATCCTATAATAACAGCTGCGTAGCGATAAGTTCTAGGCATGGTCACTCCAAATATGTAAAAGGGTCCAAAATAAACCACCATCAACTGAAGCATCAAGGGGGTACCACGCATAATTGAAATATATAATTTTGTTATATTCCTTAACAATCCATTCTTTGACATTCTTCCAAATGCCACTATCAAACCTAGAGGAAGCGATAAGAGAAGGGTAAGTGCAAATATCTCAACGGATACTATCATACCCTCACCTAATTCTCTTATTAATACAGATAAGTTCAATCCTATTTCCTCCTATATCATGCTTTTCACTATATCTTTTATTTTCCGATAATTGTTATATCACTTCCAAACCACTCTTTAGAAATTTCAGCTAATTTCCCATCCACCGCCATTTCTTCCAATGTGGTCTGTACTTTATCTCTAAGCTCTTCATTTCCTTTTAAGAATCCTACACCATATTCTTCTGCTGCTAGCGTTTCCTCTAAAATTGTAAAATTATCTCCTCTTTTTTCGATTTGATAACTTGCCACTATAATATCCATAGCAACTGCATCCACTGCACCTGCACCTAGATCCATTAGAGATGTATTATAATCAGCTGCAGTCATGTATTCTCCAAAGCTTTCCACTAATTCTGGCATATCTTTAAGCGCCGCTTCCGCACTTGAGTCTCCTTGAACTACTACTGTTTTATCACCTAAATCTGCAAACGATTCTATTCCTGAATCTGTTTTCACTACAAATACCTGTTTATTTTCCATATAAGCTTCTGTCCATGTATAGGAATCTTCACGTCCATTCATAGTAAATCCATTCCAGATACAATCTATATTTCCAGATGATAATTCCATATCTTTCGCATCCCATGAAATTGGCTGTAACTCTAGTTCTAAATTCAATCTATCAGCCACTTCAGCTGCCAATTCTAAGTCAAAGCCTGTAAATTCACCGTCATCTCCTACAAAGCCCATCGGTGGGAAGTTTTGATCAAAGCCTACTGTTAATGTCTTTTTATCAGAACTTGTTGCCTTATCCCCTGAACATGCCATAAGGCTTAATGCCATCATTAATACTATAATTATACTCTTTAATCTTTTCATTTACAATATCCTCCATTTTTTTACAGTTCAGCCAAGCAAATTTTCAATGATATATACAGGAGAAAGCTTGCTTTTGTATGCATATATCATTGAAAATTTATTTGGCACTCTGCCAAAGCGAGATGTAGCGGAGCGAAATCGAGCTTAGGCTGAACTGTTGTAATTTTGCACTCCACTATAGTACCACATTATCAAAGTAAAGTAAACGAAAGACGAAAAGAAAAAAAGCAGATTATAAACCTGCTTTTTACTTTCCTTATTTAAGGCATGTGCCTTAAGGGATTCGAACCCCCGACCCTCGCCTTAGAAGGGCGATGCTCTATCCA
>CAYYVJ010000064.1:0-12631 GCA_964475115.1 uncultured Lachnospiraceae bacterium | reverse complement strand
GCAAACAGATAAATAATGATTAGGTGGAAAAAAGATGAGATGCTATAATTGTAAGGCAGCGCTTTCAGAAAATGATTTTTGCACTAAGTGTGGTGCAGACGTGGCTCTTTATAAGAGGGTGATAATGAGCTCAGAAGCTTACTACAATAAAGGCTTAGAAAAGGCTCGTACAAGAGATTTGTCAGGAGCTGTGGATCACTTAAGAAGAAGCGTAAAACTAAATAAAAATAATACCAAAGCTAGAAATCTCCTAGGTCTAGTATATTTTGAAATGGGAGAAGCAGTAGCAGCCCTAACAGAATGGGTGATTAGTAAGAATTTGGATCCGGAAAAAAATGTTGCAGACCACTATTTAGATGAAGTGCAAAAAAATGCAACAAGATTGGATACCATCAATCAGACCATAAAAAAATATAATCAAGCTTTATTGTATGCTAAGCAAGATAGTAGTGACTTGGCTATCATACAGCTTAAAAAAGTTCTTCAAATGTATCCTAATTTAGTGAAAGGATATCAGCTCTTAGCATTACTTTATATAAAAGAAAATGAATACGAAAAGGCATACAAGACTTTAAAAACAGCTTTAGATATTGATCGAAATAATGTAATGTCATTGAAATATATGAATGAAGTGAAGATGGTCTTAAAAAGTAGAGATGATAGGCCTGATAAAATAAAAGAAAGAGGACCTTTAGGAAGTAATGATGTTATCATCCCTCCTAATTCGTATAGAGAAAGCAACGCAGGCGGTATTACAGTATTAAATGTAATTATAGGAATTATTATAGGAGCCACTCTTGTCTGGTTTTTGATTTTGCCAGCCAAAGAAAAAGGGTTAACAGAAGAGTATAGACAAAAGATCGTCGAATTAGGTGAGCAAATGGAGAATAAAGGTGCCATTGCTAGCTCTCTTGAAAAAGACTTAGAGGAGCTTCAAAAGGAGAAGACTGCTCTGGAAGAATCACTAAAAGCTTATGAAGGAAATGATGGTATTTTAACCGCTTATGAAAACATGATGATTGCTGTGGAAGGTTATTTGTCAAATGATTATGTTGCAGCAGCAGAAACCCTTAAGCTGGTGGATAAAGAGACAGTAGAATCAGAAGCCTATGTGAGTGTTTATAATGCAATAAGTTCAGTGGTAAATCAACAAGCAGCAGCTGACTTATTTAAGACAGGATATAACGGACATTATTTAAACAATAGATTTGCCGAGGCTGCTCAAGCCTTGCAAAGTGCTTATGATTTAAATCCAAATGATATGTCTACTTTGTATTATTTGGCTAGAGCATATGACAGATCGGGAGATACAACTACAGCAAATCAGTACTATACTAAGTTCATTGAACAATATCCAGGTACTAATTTAGCAGGGTATGCTCAAAACTATCTAAATAATTAAATAAACAGCTATATAACTCAATAAACAAAAGAAAAAGATTACTATGAATATGGTTAATGTGTACTCAACACATTAATTTTTCAAGTAGTCTTTTTTCTTTTTTATAATTCACATGTAAAAATATGGTAAAAAAGGAGGAGCCTAATGGAAAGTAGTTATGAAATAGAAGAAAATTTTTTAATTATTCATTTACCAAAGGAGTTGGATCATCATAGTGCTCAAGATATAAAGAGCAGGTCAGATCAGGAGTTTTATAAAGGAAATTTAAAGAACATTATTTTTAACTTTGAAAGGACAACCTTTATGGATAGTTCAGGCATCGGGGTGGTTATGGGTAGATATAAGAAAGTAAAAGATGTAGGAGGATTTATAGGGGTTATGAATATAAATGGGGTTATTCATAGAGTGATGGAAATATCAGGGCTATATAAGTTAGTAACAAATTATGGAACCATTAATCAAAGCGAAAATAGGGAATGGAGGGAATAAGATGGATAGCAATGAAATGAGTTTGGAGTTTGATAATAAATCATGCAATGAAGGATTTGCAAGAGTAGCAGTGGCAGCATTTGCAGCACAACTAGATCCGACATTAGAAGAAATTGCAGACATAAAAACTGCTGTTTCAGAAGCGGTTACGAATTCGATTATACATGGCTATGAAAATATGGGAGGTAAGAAGGTTCGTATTGATTGTAGAATTGCGGATGATGAAATTTATATTAAGATTACAGACTGGGGGAAAGGCATAGAAGATATTAAACAAGCCATGGAACCTCTTTTTACGACAAAGCCCGAACTAGAACGCTCCGGAATGGGATTTGTATTTATGGATGTATTTATGGATAGTTTAGAAGTTACTTCAAAGATAAACGAAGGAACGATCATACAAATGAGGAAAAAAATAAGCAGAAATTTAAAAAGGTAGGAGAGTGCATATGGATCCTACAATGAGATTGATAGAAGCGGCACATGAGGGGGATAAAGAAGCAAGAGATAGACTAGTATCAGAAAATCTAGGACTAATATGGAGCATAGTCAGAAGGTTTTCTGGTAGGGGGCATGAACTAGAGGACTTGTTTCAAATTGGAAGTATAGGGTTAATTAAGGCAATTGATAAATTTGATATGTCATTTGGAGTTAAGTTTTCGACCTATGCAGTTCCCATGATTGCAGGGGAGATAAAGAGATTTCTGAGAGATGATGGAATGATTAAAGTAAGTCGATCATTAAAAGAGTCTGCAAATAAGGCTAGAATGATTAAAGAATATTTTACGAATCAGACAGGAAAAGAACCATCCATTGAAGAAGTGGCAAAGGAAATTGGAATATCAAGTGAAGAATTAGTGATGGCCTTGGAATCACAAGTTGAAGTGGAGTCCTTGTATAAAACTATTTATCAAGGTGATGGGAGTCCTATTTTTTTAATGGACAAAATAGAAGAAAAAGAAAATAAAATGGATGAAATGTTAAATAATATAGTGTTAGAAGAATTAATTGCACAGTTAGATGAAAAAGAAAGAAGTATTATTCAAATGAGGTATTTTATGGATAAGACACAAACAGAAATAGCAAAAGAAATAGGGATTTCTCAAGTGCAAGTATCTAGGCTAGAAAAGAAAATTTTAAAATCAATGAGAGAAAAAATGTAAGGATTCTGAATATTCCTGCATCCTTTTGCCATACTATTTGTAGAAACTACATTGTATTGCAAAAGGAAGTGAAACTATGGCAGATATTAGGATGAAAATAGGTTTGATTTTATTGCTGCTTATAATTATTATTGCAGGAATTATTTATTATTTTAATTTTTATCCAAAAGAAAATACGATGGAAGGAACATTGGTAAAAAATGAAATCAATTTTGAATATGAAGATTCCACGCAACATTCAGGTAAACTATAAAGATGTTACGTTAGGTGATATAGCAAAATTTGAATGCACAGATAAAGTTGTTATAAACCGAATCAAGACAATTAAAATCTTAAGGATTCCTGATTGTAAGCATAATCGTTTTGTATTTTCTGTTTTAAAAGTAATGGAGCTTATTCATCAAGTATATCCAGATTTAGAAATAAATAATATGGGAGAAATTGATTTTATTATTGATTATGAAATTCCTAGAAAACAAAGCAAGATATTTTCTGCTTTTAAACTAATAATGGTTTGCTTAACGGTATCTATGGGTGCTGGATTTGCTATTATGACATTTAATAATGATGTTGGAGTAGCATTGGTTTTCAAGCAATTATATAAACTAATTGTGGGAACCGAATCGGAAGGGTATATGGTTATGGAACTTACTTATTCCATTGGTATATTCTTAGGAATTATTATTTTCTTTAACCATTTTGGTGCTAAAAAAATAACTACTGACCCTACTCCGATTGAAGTGGAGATGAGGCTATATGAGGATAATATAAATACAACTCTTATAGAGGGAGTTAATCGTAAACAAACGCATATTGAGGTGGAGTAAGATGTGGTGGAAGCAAGTTTTAATGGCATTTATAGGTCTTAGCGGCGGGTTTATTATAGCCGGTGGTATCTTTGCTCTCTTATCCTCAGTTGGTGTTATTACTAGATTAGCAGGGAAAACACATACGGGTAAATATATTAAGGTTTATGAAGATTGTATAACTGTGGGTGGTACGGTAGGTAATTTAATCTATATTTACTTCCTAAGGATACCAGTAGGAATCATTGGATGCGGCATATTCGGGTTGTTTTCTGGAATCTTTGTAGGAGTCTTGGCATTGTCCTTAGCTGAAGCTGTTAACGTAAGTGCCGTATTTACAAGAAGAATTCGTTTAAGTAAAGGTATCGTATATATTGTTTCAGGAGTTGCCATAGGTAAGCTTATAGGGGCATTTATGCAATTATACAATGGATGGTAGGAGGTTCTAAATGAAAACGAAGGAACAGCAATATAATGAATATGTAAAACAAGTAACACCCACTCATAATGTGTGGTTAAATATGTTAAAAGCTTTTTTGGTAGGTGGTATTATCTGTACGATTGGACAGTTCTTAATTAACTTTTTTCAAAATAATGGTTTGGAAAAGGATCCTGCCAATGGTTGGGCAACACTAATTTTAATTGGAGGAAGTATCCTTTTGACAGGTTTAAATATATATACAAAAGTTGCTAAGTTTGGTGGAGCTGGTGCCTTAGTTCCAATTACCGGTTTTGCCAATTCCGTGGTGGCACCAGCCATAGAATTTAAGAAAGAAGGACAGGTTTTTGGTATCGGAAGTAAAATTTTTTCGATTGCGGGACCTGTTATTTTGTATGGAATATTAAGCTCATGGGTATTAGGGGTTATTAGCTATGTATTAAAATGGCTTGGGGTAATTGGATAGTGGAAGTTAGGTAGAAAGAGAGGTATTGATAGGATGCAAGGAAAACAGAGTATTCAATTTGATATAGCACCTTATATTATGGATATGGCCTCTATTGTAGGTAAAAAAGAAGGTGAGGGTCCTCTAGGAAATCTGTTTGATAAAATAGAAGAAGATTCCATGTTAGGTCAAAAGACGTGGGAAGAAGCAGAAAGCCAGCTTCAAAAGCAAGCGGCTCAAATGGTTCTAGATAAAAGTGGATATACAAAAAATGATATTCGCTATTTGTTTTCAGGTGATCTATTAGAGCAGATGACAGCTACCTCATTTGGTCTTATGGATTTAGAGATCCCACTGTTTGGGCTATATGGAGCATGCTCTACAATGGGTGAGGCAATGATTCTCGGAGCAATGACAGTTGCAGCAGGATATGCAGACAAGGTCATATCTTTGGCATCTAGTCATTATGCTAGTGCAGAAAAACAATTTCGATTTCCTTTGGATTATGGAAGTCAAAGGCCTTTAGCTGCCAGTTGGACAGTGACGGGATGTGGTAGTGTTATCATTGGTAAAGAAAAAGGAAAAGCAAAAATCACAGGAGTTACACCAGGAAAAGTTATGGATTATGGATTGAAAGATTCTATGAATATGGGAGCTTGTATGGCACCAGCGGCCTGTGATACGATCTACCAAAATTTTATGGATTTTAATCGTCAGCCTGAGGATTATGATAAAATTATTACTGGAGATTTGGGATATATCGGTCAAAAGATATTAATTGATTTATTAAAAGAAAAAGGATTTAATATAGAAAAGCAGCACATGGACTGTGGAATTGAAATTTTTGATAGGGAGACTCAAGATACCCATGCAGGGGGAAGTGGTTGTGGATGTTCCGCAGTTACCTTTTCTTCCTATATTCTTCCTCAGATTCAAAGAAATGCTTGGAAACGAGTGTTATTTATTCCTACAGGAGCATTGTTGTCAAAAGTAAGCTTTAATGAGGGGCGAACAGTACCAGGAATTGCTCATGCAGTTGTAGTAGAACATTGTTAGGAAGGAGCAGTGAGAATGGATTATATAAAAGCATTTTTAGTTGGCGGAATTATTTGTGCGATTGTTCAAATTCTTATGGATAAAACAAAACTAATGCCAGGAAGAATCATGGTGATGTTAGTGTGCTTAGGAGCTATATTAGGAGCGGTTGGTATTTATGAACCTTTTCTTGAATTTGCAGGAGCAGGGGCAAGTGTGCCTTTATTAGGATTTGGAAATACTTTATGGAAAGGTGTCAAGGAATCTATGGCCACAGATGGGCTATTAGGTGTATTTATGGGTGGATTTACTGCTAGCGCAATTGGGATTTCGGGAGCACTGGTTTTTGGATACCTTGGATCAGTACTGTTTGAACCTAAAATGAAAGATTGATATTTCTAAAAGGCTATCGTATAATAGATTTACTTTTAGCCTGGAGGTAGTAATTATGAGTCAAGAAGAAAATAGTAAAAGTAAAGAAATAGAAGTCATAGAAATATATTTAGAAAGCTTAAAGGAAATAAAACCACTTGAAGAGGGAGAATTGGAAAGACTATTTTCTGATTTTTCAAATGATGCAAAGGAAGTTAAAAATCGAATCGTAGAAGTGTACCTAATGGAAGCCATTAAGGTTGCAGCTGAATATAGAAATAGGGGTGTCAGTCTGGCTGATTTGATACAAGAGGCTAACGTGGGATTGATGATTGCCCTATCTGATGTCAAGGATATAGAAATAAACCATGAATATCTAATAAATAAGATGAAGGAAGCGTTAGAAGCAATAGTAGAAATGGAATCAAAAGAGCTTGATGTAGAGGAACGTCTAGTTCGTGATGTGAATCGACTGAATGATGCTACCAAAGAATTGTCTGAGGGCTCTGAAGAGGTACCAACTGTGGGAGAATTGGCTCAGTATTTGGGCATGACAGTGGAAGAAGTAAAAACCCTTATGAAAATTTCATTAGATACATTATAAAGTCAACAACACTTGATGAAGAAGAGAAAAAGATAGGATGTAACGAACCATATGGCTTGTTACATCCTATCTTTTTCTCTTATATATAAAAGGTGTTAATCGAAAAATTCATTGTTAGGTCCATAACCTGGGCCAAAGTTTTCTGGGTTATATACATCTCCTGGAAAAGAAGGAGTCCATTCATCAGGAGTTTCGCTGCTTGGTTCTTCTGTGGCATGTTCTGTGTGAATTGTACATAAGTTTTGATCTAAATCAACTGGCAGAATGTATGGAGTATCAGCAGTCTCACCACTTGTTTCAGTAATATATATATTATTTATATATACTTGATCTGCTCTGGTTTCTAAAGGACAAAATTCTGTAGCTAATTGATTACTTTCTGTACAAACATTAACCTTTACGTGGTTATCACATACTTCTGTAGGAGTTGTTCCTTTAGCAAAGTATTCTGTTCTAACCGTACTACCTCTTGGGTCTTGATCGCACAAGCCTTCTACAGCAAGTTTACCAGATTTTGTACAAATAACTGCAGTCTCAATTCCTTCAGGCATGATAAAGTTAGTATATTCTAGATTTTCGTGTACACGGGTCATAATACTTGACCATAACTCTTTGTGATAGCTACTTGCATTGGAGTTTCCGGTAGCTGTACGAGTTTGGCTCTTATTTTCGTCATAGCCAGACCAAATACCTGCTGTATAATATGGAGTATAGCCTGTAAACCATATATCGTTATAATCAGAAGTAGTACCAGTTTTACCA
This sequence comes from uncultured Lachnospiraceae bacterium, assembly GCA_964475115.1. Classification (GTDB taxonomy): domain Bacteria; phylum Bacillota; class Clostridia; order Lachnospirales; family Lachnospiraceae; genus CAYYVJ01. The sequence continues at coordinate 5,114 of CAYYVJ010000064.1, read as the reverse complement.
GCAACAGGCATATTACTTATTCTTGTAGTAGTACCTGTACCTGAAGTAACAACATCTTGCATTGCACTTGTTAATAAAAATGCAGTTGTATTCTTTATTACCGTATGAGTTTTTGGATTGTTTTCTAATAATACAGTTCCGTTTTGATCTAGAACTTTGGTATAAAAAACGGGTTCAATATATACTCCATTATTTGCAATAGCTGCAAAAGAAGCCGTCAATTCTAGATTTGTTACACCATCTGTTATTCCACCCAAAGCCATGGATTGTCCTATATCTGTCTTTGTTGTTCCATTATTATATACTCGTTCTTTAACAAGAGTAGTAAACCCGAAGTTTTCAAGGTAACTAAATGCTAAATTTGGAGTAATATCAGCAATGGTTTTTACTGCTACAACATTTATAGATTTTGATATTGCTGAACGTAAGGTTGCAAATCCTTCATAAACCTTATTATAATTTGAAAAAGGTGTTCCATCAGGGGCTGTGTAACCAGGTTCATCATATTGAACAGAAGCTAATGTGAATCCAGCAGTATCAAGTGCAGGAGCATAGGTGGAAACAATTTTAAAAGTGGAACCGGGTTGTCTAGTCGTATCTGTAGCACGGTTTAGAGAAAGGCTGGTTTCTTTTGTTCCTCTACCACCTACAATTGCTTTTACGTATCCAGTATATTGATCCATAATAACAAAGGAAGATTGGGGTTGAGGGGTATAGATAATATTTTCACCTATTATTCGATCGTCTGGGGCAAGAATATTTGCTTTATACTTTTCTATAGTAGCATCAGCATCCTCTTTTGATGAAAAAATCAATTTAAAAAATCGATTACCAGGAAGATCCTTTTCTTCATCTCCAGATTTAAAATAGGATTCCATTGTTCTTTCATTAAAGTTTGAGGTGCTCTTATCAGCATGCTGAACTGACATCGCCCAAGTGATAGAATATTCTGTATTAGCAGGAAAATTCTCTGGGTTTACATATTCTTCATCTGCAATTGCTTGTATTGTTGGATCTTGGGTTGTATAAATACTTAAACCACCACTATAAAGGGCATAGTAAGCTTGTGTTTGAGTATATCCTTTTTGTTCTTGCAAATCCGCCATTACTTGTTGGATTAGTTCATCTGTAAAATAAGAATAGACCGTTGAGCCTGCAAATTCAATATTTACATTTTGTATTCTAGAATACACATCATCTGCTATGGCAATGTCATATTCTTCTTGAGTAATATGCCCAAACTCTAACATGTTTCCTAGAATGGTTTTTCTTCTAGAATTATTATTCTCAGGATTTGATACTGGGTTAAGTAAAGTAGGGTTCTGCGTAATAGCAGCGATAACAGCACTTTCGGAGATTGTCAAATCCCAAACATCTTTGCTAAAGTAACGCTTGGATGCAGCTTGTACACCTAATGTATTGCTTCCCAAGTTAATCATATTTAGATAATTCTCAAGAATTTCTTCTTTTGAATAGACTTTTTCAAGGTTAATAGCCAAGTACTGCTCTTGAAGTTTTCTCTTAATAGTTTCCATATAAGTGTTTTCACCCATACCACTATTAAATAATTTTCCTTTAATAAGCTGTTGAGTGATGGTACTTGCTCCTTGTGATAAACCTTTTGACTTAATAGTAGAATATGCAGCTCTTGCAATACCTTTTATATCGATACCATTATGCTCATAGAACCGTTCATCTTCAATATCAATAAAAGCATTTACTAAATAATCTGGCATTTCATTAATTGAAGCATAGATTCGATTTGAGCCAGAGGTAACAATCGATGCAATTTCTTTTCCACTCACATCATATACGGCGGTAGCATAGCCTGTTGGCGAAATATCAATAGATGAAATATCTGGAGCACTATCAATAATTCCTTTCACCATTCCAAGACCTGCAAATCCTAGCATAACTCCTAGGACTAATGTTGCTACCAAAAACGCTTTTATAAATGTAAGGCCGGCTTTCGTTCCGACTTTTTTTGTCTTTGAAGTAATTTTTTTCTGTTTGGCATGTATGCCCTTTTTTCCGTAATTCATATAATGCCTCCTTGTCTGCCCTATTATATCAAATAACCGTTTGTAAATAAAGAATAAAATAAAAAGTTCACATTTACAGGATTGGTTTTATATTACAAAGACTGATAAAAGAAGATAAAAATAAGGAAGTTCGTGTAGAAAGAGCACGGTTTTTATTTTTTTGCGTAATATAATGCGATATCTTTTACTGGGAAAGTTATTAGTTTTTTTATATAATCAGTCCAAAGGGGAATGAATGGAGGGATAAAATGAATCAACAGAGTTTAATTGGTTCCAAAGAAATTTGGGATTGTAATAATAATAGAATGAAGTTAGAATATTATTTAACAGCTAGTAATGGAAACTTTGAAGAAAATGAAACTTTATATGGCATACAAATTGTAAAATATCAAAGAAAAGAAAGAGAAATTCAAAAGGAAGTAGAAATGATATCAGGGATTTCTTATTCAAGAAAATTAGTGGAACAAATGATAACTTGCTTGATGGATAATACTGTGACGCCTATATGTATGATGGAAATTGCAGATGAGTATATTACAAGGGAAATGTTGTTTGAGTAGGATATACAGAGAGGATACAAAAGATATGTTAGAAGGATATAAGATACTTCAAGAGGGTGGAGAAGGAGAGTTGGTTGAAAAGAAATCTAGATTTATTGCAACCACCTATCCTGTTTCCACTGAAGAAGAAGCAATTGCATTTATAGATGCAATGAAGAAAAAGTATTGGAATGCTACACATAATTGTTCTGCCTATATTATTGGAGAAAATTATGAGATACAAAGATGTAGTGATGATGGAGAACCAAGTGGTACAGCTGGTAGACCTATGCTAGATGTTTTATTAGGAGAAGAAGTTAGAAATATCGTAGTGGTGGTTACCAGGTATTTTGGTGGAACACTTTTAGGTACTGGTGGTCTTGTAAGAGCCTATTCCAAAGCAGTTTCCGAAGGATTAAAAAATAGTATTATTATAGAAAAACGGTTAGGAATTCGCATGATTGTAAAGGTGGATTATGTGGGGATTGGAAAGTTACAGTACATAGCGATAGGGTTAGATGTTACTGTTTTAAATACAAAATATGAAGCGGCAGTTGAAATGGAACTTTTAGTACCGATTCACAATGCCCAGGAGTTAAAGGAAAAAATTATGGAATCTACGGGTGGTCAGGCTGAAATTCATGATTTGGGAAAAGAGTATTATAATCAAAAAGAAATCCTAAAGGCTTAATATAAACCTTTAGGATTTCTTTTTATTTTTTAGATGAAGATCTTTTACGTTGACTAGGATCTAATATTTTCTTACGAATACGAAGGCTCTTAGGAGTTACTTCTAGAAGTTCGTCTACGTCAATGAATTCTAAGGATTGTTCAAGGCTCAATATCCTTGGTGCAGTTAATTTTAATGCATCATCAGCCCCTGAAGATCTTGTGTTTGTTAATTGCTTACGCTTACAAACATTTAATTCAACGTCTTCTGCCTTACCACATTGTCCGATTACCATACCAGAATATACTCTTTCACCAGCTCCTATAAATAGGGTTCCACGTTCTTGCGCGTTATATAAGCCATAAGTAATAGATTCCCCTGTTTCGTAAGCAATAAGAGATCCTTGTTTACGATATTGCATGTCCCCTTTGTAAGGGCCATAATCATCAAAAATAGTGTTTATAATACCATTTCCTTTGGTATCAGTCATAAACTCACCGCGATAGCCAATTAAACCTCTAGCAGGAATGGAGAATTCTAACCTTGTATATCCACCATTAGAAGCGGACATTCCTTTTAATTCACCTTTTCGGATACTTAGTTTTTCAATAACTACACCTGTAAATTCATCAGGAACGTCTACATAAGCCAATTCCATAGGTTCTAATTTATGATTATTTTCATCAAAGCGATAAAGAACTTCCGCTTTACTTACAGCAAATTCAAAGCCTTCTCTTCTCATATTTTCAATTAAAACAGATAAATGAAGCTCTCCACGTCCTGATACTTTATAAGCTTCAGTAGTTTCAGTTTCTTCAACTCTAAGACTTACGTCTGTATTTAATTCACGGAATAAGCGTTCACGTAAATGTCTAGAAGTAACAAATTTTCCTTCTTGACCAGCTAATGGACTATCATTTACTAGAAACTGCATCGCAATGGTAGGTTCAGATATTTTTTGGAATGGAATAGCTACTGGATTTTCAATGGAGCATATAGTGTCACCAATGTGAATGTCAGCAATACCAGAAATAGCCACGATAGAGCCAATGGTAGCAGATTGGACTTCTACCTTATTTAGTCCATCAAATTCATATAGTTTATTAATCTTAACTCTTTTTTCTTTTGTTGAATCATGAGCGTTAAGTAAAACAACATCTTGATTTACCTTTATTGTTCCATTGTCTACTTTACCAACACCAATACGTCCTACATATTCATTGTAATCGATCGTACTGATTAAAACCTGAGTGCTTGCTTCAGGGTCACCTTCTGGAGCTGGAATATAATTTACAATGGTTTCAAATAATGGGAATAAGTTATCTGAAGTATCTTCTAGATTTTCAACTGCAAAACCTGATTTTGCAGAAGCAAAAATAAATGGACAATCTAGTTGCTCTTCCGTTGCATCTAAGTCAATAAATAATTCTAAAATTTCATCAATTACTTCCATAGGTCTAGCTTCAGGTCGATCTATTTTATTAATACATACGATTACTGGAAGTTCTAATCCTAAGGCTTCTTTTAATACAAATTTGGTTTGTGGCATAGCTCCTTCAAATGCGTCTACTACAAGGACAACACCATTTACCATTTTTAAAACACGTTCTACTTCACCACCAAAGTCAGCATGACCAGGGGTATCTATTATATTAATTTTAGTATCTTTATAGAAAACAGCGGTATTTTTCGAAAGAATGGTGATACCACGCTCACGTTCGATATCATTGGAATCCATAACACGTTCAGCCACTTCTTGATTTTGGCGAAACACGCCACTTTGACGTAAAAGTCCGTCTACTAACGTGGTTTTTCCATGATCAACATGGGCAATAATTGCAATGTTTCTTATATCTTCTCTTT
>CAYYVJ010000063.1:0-12883 GCA_964475115.1 uncultured Lachnospiraceae bacterium | reverse complement strand
GCAAAGCATTTTTTACACCTGAGTCACTAAGATTTCCTTCAAAATCTACAAAAAATCGATATTCCCAATTTCTTCCCTCTATAGGTCGAGATTCAACCTTGGTCATACTCAAATTATTATAAATAAAATGAGACAACATATTATACAAAGTTCCGCTTGAATGAGGAAGTTCAAAATAAATACTTACTTTATTTGAATTTCTTTTAAACATCTTTTTATTTGATACAACTATAAATCTAGTAGTATTTTCATGATTATTCTGAATATTATGCTTTAATATTTTCAAGCGATACAATTCACCTGCCAACTCGCTTGCAATCGCCGCTTGTGTTTTATCCTTTTCATTCGTCACTTTTACTGCACTGACAGCCGTATTTTGCTGACTGATCACTTGCCAATCTTTATGTTTTTCTAAAAATTTTGAGCACTGCATTAATGCTTGAGGATGTGAATGAACGGTTTTAATATCTTCCATGAATGTTCCTTCTACAACGAGCAAAGCATGTTCAACCTTTACAAATGTTTCAGCAACAATATAGTTATCAAATTCAACTAACAAATCATAAATATCATTTACAATTCCTGCAGAAGAATTTTCTATAGGTAAGACAGCATAATCCGCCTTTTCTTCTTTTAATGCAATCATTGCATCGCGAAATGTTTGAACATTAAAACTATTTACTGAAGAACCAAAATATTTAATCATTGCTTGTTGACTATAGGCACCATTTGTTCCTTGAAAAACTACTTTTACATTTTCTTTGTTTAACTCTTCTACAACTTCAAAGGGAATTTCATCAACTAATCCTCGTTCTGTTAAAATTCTATATTGAAGTTTACGGCTTATACCCATAATCTGTGTAAATAATTCTGCTACACCTTTTCCATTAAAAGCATTTGTAGCAAGAGATTTCAAGGACTTTAACTTTTCTTCTTCTCTGTTCTTATCAAATACCTCTTTCCCATTTGCAATTTTATACTCAGCTACTTCTGTACTTAAACCCATTCGCTTTTCAAACAAATCTACAATCTGTCTATCCACCAAATCAATTTCTTTTCTCAATTCAGATAAATCTCTCATTCTGTCCTCCACTCCAAATTTCTTAGTGTGACCTTTTACACTATATTATTACTATAACATACTATTTTCGATATATAAATCTTATTTATTGCTTTTTTCCCCTTGTAAGATATAATATAGATATCAATAAAAATAGCTGGGGAGATTTATATGGAAACTATATCAACAAAAAATCGTCGTAGAATGCTGATCGTTGTTTTAGCACTTATTATCCTTCTAACATCTACTTTGTTTTTTAAGTATTACAACCGTTTTATTTACAATGATTCCACAACTACGGGAAATTCCGCAGGAAACCTCTATAATATGGGATTATTCTGTGAAGATGGGGAATATATTTATTTTTCTAACCCTTCTGACTCTTTCCATTTATATTCTATGGAAAAGGATGGAACAAATATTAAGAAATTAAACTTTGACAGTTCGTTTTCATTAAATGTGGCAAATGGCTATATCTACTATACTCGTAATAACAAGATAGAAAAGTCTGATTTCTTCTTATCTGGCTATGCATATGGGGTATATCGCTTTAACTTAAAAAATCATAGAATCGTTCAGCTTAATGATGCATTATCTGAATACATATGTTTATCAGGAAACTATTTATATTTTCAAGAATACTCTGATAAAGGTCTCTCTTTTTCTAAAGTAGCGATTAATAATAAAAAAGATTATGTCGAGCTCGTTGATACAGGTTATACCATCGCAAATGCGAATAAAGGAAATCTTTATTTTACAGAAATAGAAAAAAATCATAATATTTATCAATGGAACACTAGTAATGATAGCTCTTCCCTTTTACTTTCCGGAAATTATTACCAACCTTCAGTAATTGATGGCATATTATATGTAATTGATTTAGAAAAAGATTATTCTCTTGTTAAAATCGATTTAGCTACGATGGAAGAGACCATCCTTAGCCAGGAGCGATGTATTAATTATAATGTATATGAGGATTACATCTTCTATCAAGTGGAAAATCTAGACGAACCGAATCAAAATGGCTTGTTCCGAATGAAGACCGACAAATCTGCAAATGAGCTTGTCATAGCAGGTAATTTCATGAATATTAATACAACTTCGCTATATACTTATTTTCAATACTTTGGACAAGGAAACTCTCTTTATAGAACGCCGACCAAAGGACCAATCGACATTCAATTATTTAATCCCGTTGAATCTGAATAGCCTCTAATAATTCTCTTATTGTTTTATCTAATATCGGATGGCGATAATATGGATTTATTTGAGCCATAGGCTCTAATACAAATCCTCTTTTATGAAGTTCTGGATGAGGTAAAGTCAATTTCTTACTATCCATAATAACATCATCATAAAACAATAAATCTAAGTCTAATGTGCGGGGTCCCCAATGGATAACCCGCTCTCTTTTTGCCTCTAATTCAATCTCCATTAAAAGCTCTAACAACTCGTTTGGCGTTAAGATGGTAGATAATTCTATACAAGCATTTAAAAAATCATCTTGTGGAACACCTCCTACTGGCGCTGTTGTAATATAATCAGATACTTGCAAAACCTTACATTTAGAATGTTTTTTAAGAGATTCAACTGCTAAATTTAAATATTCTTCTTTATCACCTAGATTTGATCCCACACCAATATAAGCTAAATGTCGAGCTCTTGTTATATCTACAGAAACACTTTCTAGTGGGAGCCCTATAGGCGCCCAAGGTTTCCTTATCTCTAACTCTATTTTCACTAGATTCTCATATTCTAAAAGTAACTTTTCTGCTAAATGTTCTGCTGCAGCTTCAATAAGCATATAAGTATTTTCTTTCATAAAGCTTGTAATAAAATGACAGACATCTCCATAATGAATCGATTTTGTTAAATCATCTAACTTTCCTGCTTCTCGCGTGTCTGTATGAAGATTCACAGATACTAAGAACTTCTGACCTAAGATATTCTCCTCTTTAAACACACCATGATTGCAATACACTTCAAGATTTTGTATCTTTACCTTATCCATTGTAACTCCTATCTGTCTTTATAACTTTCTAACTATTTAAGATGGCTTCTGCCATTAAGACCGCTCTTTTGTTTTCTTTTACATCATGAACCCTGATAATACTACAGCCTTTCATTACGCCGATTACAGTAGTTGCTATGGTTCCTTCTATTCTCTCTGTTACTGCTAGGTCAAGTGTCAATCCTATCATAGATTTTCTCGAAGTACCTAACAAAATAGGACTTTTAAAAGCCTGTAGCTTCTCCAAGTAATTCATAAGCTTCAAGTTCTCTTCATAGGATTTTGCAAATCCAATTCCTGGATCTAATATAATATTAGCTTTCTTTATTCCACCTTTTTGAGCTATATCAAGTGTCTCCTGAAGATCACTGCAAACCTCATCAAGATAATTTGTATAGTGAGGAACTTTCCTATTATGCATAAGGCAACAAGGCAAGCCAGCTCTTCCTATAACGCTTGCCATATGATCATCAAACTTAAGTCCCCAAATATCATTTATCAAGTCAATACCTGCATCTACAGAAGCCTTTGCCACTTCTGATTTATAGGTATCAATAGAAAGAGGAATATCAAACTCTGCTTTAAGTTTTTCTATAACTGGAACTACCCTAGATATTTCTTCTTCATTAGAAAGAAAAGTGTATCCAGGTCTTGTAGATTCTCCTCCAATATCTATAATATCTGCACCCTCAGCAATCATTTGATTCACATGAGAAAGCGCTTGATCCATCTGTTTCCATTTCCCTCCATCAGAAAAAGAATCAGGTGTAACATTTAAGATTCCCATTATATATACTTTATTTTCTAAATCAAATTCTCTATTACCTATTTTCATATATACTCCATTCAGGCGTAGAAACTACTTAATCAATTGAAGTACTGTGTTTTTTAAATCTACACTATCTACGAATTCACCTCTAGTTGCGTAGGTCAAAGTTGTACTTCCTGGTTTTTTTACACCTCTCATACTCATGCACATATGCTCTGCTTCAATTACCACCATAACACCTCTTGGGCTTAAATATTCCGTAATCGCATCAGCAATCTGCATTGTCATTTGCTCTTGAATTTGAGGACGCCTTGCATACACTTCTACTGTTCTCGCTAGTTTACTTAAACCAGCCACTCTCCCTGTAGGAAGATATGCAATATGTACTCTTCCATAAAAAGGTAGTAAATGATGCTCACATGTAGAATAAAAATTAATATCCTTTTCAAGCACAATTTCACTAGAGGAAGCTGAAAAAGTCTTAGTCAAATGTTCTTTTGGGTCCTCTTCCATTCCTTTGAATATTTCTTCATACATCCTTGCTACACGTTCTGGAGTTTCTCTTAGGCCTTCTCTATTGACATCTTCACCGATACCTTCTAAGAGTAGTCTTACCGCCTCCTGTATTTTCTCTTGATTTATCATATTATCATGCCTTTCTTAAATGTCAAAACTTGTCTTTTTTTGTACAATCTCAATAAGTTCTCCTAGATAGGATAATGAACCAAATGCAAGGATAAGACTATCTTCATTTTCCATGGCCAAAGAAAGCATTTTTCTTACAGCTAAGACTAAATCTTTTGCCTCTTCTACATTTTTATTATGTAGCTTTATACATTCTACTAATTGCTCTGCTGGCAAGGCCCTTGCATTATTTGGCGTTATCGCTATTATCTTTTCAGCTAAAGGCGAAACTTGTTCAATGATTTTATTATACTCTTTATCCGCTAAAACACCCATAATAAAATATAGCTTTTTATTAGGAAAATATTGATACAAAGAATCTTTGAGCTTTCTTGCAGCATCTTCATTATGTGCACCATCCACAAAAAATAGTGGCTTATTTAAAATGCATTCTAACCTTCCATTCCATTTCGTTTTCAATAATCCTTCTTTTAAGTTAGATTCTGATATTTCGTAACCCATTTCTTGTAATACTCCAATGGTATCAATGGCTAGACAAACATTTTCCATCTGAAATCTACCCACTAGTTTAATTTCAATATTTGATATCCCCTTATAAGTAAACTTCTGGCCAAGATAAGAACTTTCAATCACCTTAAGCCTTTGAGGTTCTGTAACAATTATTTCAACTACTTCTTTGTCACACTTATCTTTTATTACTTTCAAAACCTTTTCACTTTGGTGACATACAATCGTTGTCGAGCCTGGCTTAATGATTCCAGCTTTCGCTTCTGCAATTTCCTCAATGGTCTCACCTAGAATTTGCATATGATCCCTACTTATAGATGTAATTACACTACATATGCTTGTTTTCACAATATTCGTTGCATCTAGTGTTCCACCTAGACCTGTTTCTAATACCACAAAATCGCATTTCTCATCCCTGAAATATAAAAAAGCTAATGCCGTTTCAATTTCAAAAAGAGTTGGATGAGGGTAACCCTCCGACACCATTGTTTTTATTGCCAGGCTAACTTTATCCACATAAAAGGCCAATGATTCTCGCGATATGTTTTCCTCATTTATCTGAATCCGTTCTCTATAAGAAAAAATAGTAGGAGAACAATACCTACCTGTACGATATCCAGCTGTCATTAAAACACTTGAAATGTATGCGAGTGTAGAACCTTTTCCATTCGTACCTGCTATATGGATAAACTTCAAATCATTTTCTGGATTTCCTAATGATTGACACAATCTTTTTATATTATCTAAACCCAGTATGCTTCCATACTGGGCTGATTGGTTTAAAAATTCTCTTGCTTCTTGGTAATTCATAATTTTACTCCTTTAAAACAAACCAATGATATTACCATTTTCATCTACGTCAATATTCTCTGCTGACGGTTTCTTTGGAAGTCCTGGCATGGTCATAATGGCACCTGTAATCGCAACTACAAATCCAGCACCAGCAGATACATAGATTTCTCTTACATGAAGATCAAATCCACTTGGTCTTCCAAGTAAAGATGGATTATCAGAGAATGAATATTGGGTCTTTGCAATACATACTGGTAAATGTTTGAAACCTAATTTTTCAATCTTTCTTATAGACCTACTTGCAGAAGCCTCAAATATCACATCTTTTGCTCCATATATTTCAGTTGCAATTGTTTTTATTTTGTCTTTAATAGAAAGATTTTCTTCATACAATACATGAAATTCACTTTTCTTCGTTTCCAATGTCTTTAGCACTGTTTGAGCTAAATTAATTCCACCCTTTCCACCTTCTTCCCATACAGTGGATAAAGCAAAATCACAATTCATATCTTCACAGAACTTCTGTACAAAATCAAGTTCCTTTTGTGTATCTGTAAAAAACTTATTTAGAGTTACCACAATTGGTACGCCATATTTTTTTAGATTTTCAATATGTTTTTCTAAGTTTACAATTCCTTGTGATAAAGCTTCTAAATTTTCTGTTGCTAAATCTGTTTTAGGAACACCACCATTATATTTAAGTGCTCTAATAGTAGCTACCAAAACAACTGCATCGGGAGTAAGTCCTGCTTTTCTACATTTTATATCAAAGAATTTCTCTGCTCCTAGGTCAGCTCCAAATCCTGCTTCTGTTACTACATAGTCTGCTAACTTTAAAGCTAATTTAGTAGCACGAACACTATTACAACCATGTGCAATATTTGCAAATGGACCACCATGTATAATTGCTGGTGTATTTTCAAGAGTTTGGATAAGGTTTGGCTTCATCGCATCTTTTAACAAAGCAACCATTGACCCGACTCCATTTAAATCTTTTGCTGTAACTGGCTCTCCAGCATAGTTGTATGCCACAATAATAGAGTTTAATCGTTCTTTTAGATCAACCATGTCTTCAGACAAACACAATATCGCCATAATTTCAGATGCAACTGTAATTGTAAAATGATCTTCTCTTACTACACCATCGCCTTTTCCACCAAGCCCAACTACAATGTTACGAAGGACTCTATCATTCATATCGAGGCAACGCTTCCATACAATTTGATTTGTATCAATCCCTAATTCATTTCCTTGTTGGATATGATTATCTAATAAGGCAGCCAATAAATTATTAGCAGAAGTAATTGCATGAAAATCTCCTGTAAAATGAAGGTTTAGCTCTTCCATCGGTACAACTTGGGCATAACCGCCTCCTGCCGCTCCACCTTTTACACCAAAGCAAGGCCCTAAAGATGGTTCTCTTAAAGCTAGAACTGCATTCTTCCCTAATTGACCAAAGGCCTGTCCTAAACCAACACTAGTTGTTGTTTTACCTTCTCCTGCAGGAGTAGGATTAATAGCAGTTACTAAAATCAGTTTTCCATTCTTATTGTCTTTCACTTTGTCAAATAATTCTTCAGAAAACTTTGCTTTATACTTTCCGTAAAGTTCTAAATCGTCCTCCTGAATGTCAAGTGATTTAGCTACTTCTGAAATATGTTTCATGTTCGCTTCCTGAGCAATTAAAATATCTGTCTTCATGTAGATAACCCTCCTATAAGTTTAAGATAACTTTACCATAATTCCGCAATTCGCTGTTTCTACAGGTACTGGTCCACCATTCATTACTATAATACCTTTTTCATAGTCTATCGTAAAAAAAGTCATTTCCCCTGATTCATGATTCATGGATACTAGATATTTTCCACCTGGGAAAAGAACGATCTCCTTTGGATATTCTCCACTAACGGGAAGAATTGATAATGTAGTTAGTCTACCCGTCTCTTCATCTCTTTTAAACATTACAACCGAATTATCTCCAGCATTGGTGCAAAATAGATATTTCCCATCTTCTGTCATCTTCATTGCTACCGCTGCGTTATTCCTAGAAGCTTTATTACCTATTGTAGAAACATTTTCAACTAAATTAAATTCAGGTACTTTCCCTTTATCTTTATATTCATAAACGCCAATATAATTTTTAAGCTCACATACTAAATACGCAAACTTTCCATCCGGGCTAAAGATCATAGTTCTTGGAGCAGATTCTATCTCACATCTTAATACATCTACTAAGGCTAATTTCCCTGTTTCTTTATCGAAAGAATATATTTTAGCTTGATCAATTCCAAGGTCACAAGCAACCACAAATTTCTCATCTGGTGTCAATGTAACACAGCTAACATGAGGACGGAAATTTCTTTCTGCTACACTACCTAAACCTTTATGATAAATTTCATCGGCCACCTCACCAATTCCACCGTCTTCACGTATTTTCATAACGGTTGCTTTTCCATCATGATAACCAGCACAAAATATATACTTATCTTCACTATCCACGGTTAAATAGCAACATCTCATTCCATTTGTTCTATTTGTATTTATAAAGTTTAAGTTTCCATTTTCCATGATACGATAGGCTGTTAATCCTTCGTCACAAATAGAATATAGAAATTTTCCACTATTTGATTTTACCATATAGGAGGGGTTATTTATTTCTACTTCTGACCGCTTAGATAATCTCCCTTTCTTAATATCTACATCACAAATAGTGATTCCTTTACTCTTTCCATGAGTGTAAGAACTAATGTAAGCAATATACCTATTCGTTTTCATCAAATGACCTCCCTTATATTTGTGTTTATATAGTAACACAAAGGGTCTCTTTTGTTAAGTAGGATTATAAATTTTTGTAAAACCTATTGACTTTATATAGTTAATGTGTATAATGAAAATGTTTACTTTTACTAAACTTTATGTTTATTGAGGCTAAAGAAAGGGGTTACTATGGAAATCGGTTCAAAAATAAAGGAACTTCGTGTTTTGAAGGGCTTAACTCAGGAAGAGTTGGCAGATCGCTCCGAGTTATCAAAGGGCTTTATCTCACAGCTAGAACGGAATTTAACTTCTCCCTCTATAGCAACCTTAATTGATATTTTGCAATGTCTAGGTACAAATATCAACGACTTTTTTACAGAAACTACAGATGAACAGGTAGTTTTTAAAAAAGGAGACTATTTTAAAAAATCAGATACTGAATTGTTAAATACGATTGAGTGGATTATTCCAAATGCTCAAAAGAATATGATGGAGCCTATTTTACTCACGCTATCACCGGGTGGTTCCACCTATCCTGATAATCCACATGAAGGAGAAGAATTCGGATACGTTTTACAGGGCAATATCACGATACACATTGGTAAAAAATCATATAAAGCAAAAAAAGGAGAATCCTTTTACTTTATTCCAGATAAGAAACATTATATTACAACAAGCACTGCTTCTACAATCTTGTGGGTTTCAACGCCCCCTAGTTTTTAGTTGAAGACAGGGACAAAGGAGGATTTATCCATGAGTAATGGAAATTTAATTGATTTAGTAAATATTAGTAAGTTCTATGGAGATAATATGGTCTTAGATGAACTTAATTTATCCGTAAAGGAAAACGAATTTCTTACTCTCCTAGGACCTAGTGGATGTGGGAAAACAACAACTTTACGTATTTTAGGTGGATTTGAAACACCAGACCAAGGGACTGTTATATTTGATGGAAAAAATATTACAAATTTACCTCCAAACAAAAGAGGTTTAAATACAGTATTTCAAAAATATGCTCTTTTTAGTCACATGACAATCGCTGAAAATATTGCTTTTGGATTAAAAATAAAAAAGAAAAGCAAATCCTATATTGATGACAAAATCAAATATGCTCTGAAGCTTGTGAATTTAGATGGCTTTGAAAATCGCTCTCCTGATTCTTTAAGTGGTGGACAGCAACAACGTATTGCTATCGCCAGAGCTATTGTAAATGAACCAAAGGTTCTTTTATTAGACGAACCTCTTGGAGCTCTAGACTTGAAACTTCGTCAAGATATGCAATATGAATTAATTCGCTTAAAAAATGAATTAGGTATTACCTTTATTTATGTAACACATGATCAAGAAGAGGCCTTGACTATGTCTGACACAATCGTAGTTATGAACCAAGGGTATATCCAGCAAATTGGTTCTCCTGAAGATATCTATAATGAGCCTCAAAATGCCTTTGTAGCCGACTTTATCGGAGAAAGCAATATTCTTCCTGCTATTATGTTAGAAGATAGACTAGTTGAAATCTTAGGGGCTAAATTCAAATGTGTAGATGAAGGATTTGGAAAAAAACAACCTGTGGATGTGGTTATTAGACCAGAAGATATTGACCTAGTAAAGCCAGAAGAAGGAACTATAAAAGGCGTTGTAACTGGACTTATTTTTAAAGGAGTTCATTATGAAATGGATGTTATGGCAAACGGACATGAATGGCTTGTGCATAGCACTGATATGGTTGCTGTTGGAACAGAAGTAGGTATCTCTGTCGTTCCATTTGACATCCAAATTATGAATAAACCTGTATCCGAAGATGAAGAGGCGGTGGCAGTAAGTGAATAAAAAGTCAATTATGAAATATATACTATCTGGTCCTTATCTTTTTTGGATGATTGCATTTACTGTAATTCCTTTAGCTATGATTTTTTATTATGGTCTAACTGATAAATCAGGTTCTTTTTCACTTAGTAATGTTCTTTCTATTTCTTCACCAGAACATTTAAAAGCCTTATATTTATCTTTATTACTTTCTCTTGTTAGTACCATTATTTGCTTACTTCTAGCTTATCCATTGGCTATGATATTAAAAGGAATTAGTGTCAATCAAGATAGTTTAATGGTCTTTATTTTTATCCTACCTATGTGGATGAATTTTTTATTACGTACACTAGCATGGCAAAACCTTTTAGAAAAATCAGGGGTAATCAATGGAATATTAAGCTTCTTTGGTTTACCTTTATTAAACATTATAAATACACCTTATGCCATTATCTTTGGTATGGTATATAATTTTCTGCCTTTTATGGTTCTTCCTATCTATAATGTCCTCATCAAAATTGATGGAGATATTATAAACGCAGCAAAAGACCTTGGGGCAAATCCTGTCCAAACATTTTTGAAAATTACTTTCCCTCTAAGTATTCCAGGTGTAATTAGCGGAATTACCATGGTTTTTATACCCGCTCTTACTACCTTTGTTATATCAAATATATTAGGTGGAGGAAAAATATATTTAATCGGTAATATTATAGAGCAAGAATTTACCGCTGCTTATAATTGGAATTTGGGTTCTGGGCTCTCTTTAGTTCTAATGATATTTATTTTAATTAGTATGGCTATTATTCTTAAATTTGATGCAGGGGAGGGAACGGTAGTATGATTCGAAATTTTACAAAGAAGCTATATTTGGCTTTAATTTTCATTATCTTATATGCTCCTATTGCAACATTAATCGTATTATCTTTTAACGCCTCTAAGTCTAGAACAAAATGGGGTGGCTTTACTTTAGACTGGTATGTTAAGTTGTTTCAAAACGAATCAATTATGAGCGCTTTGTACACCACTCTACTATTAGCCTTTTTATCATCTATTATTGCTACGATAATCGGAACTGCTGCCTGTATGGGTATCAATCGAATGAAAAAAGCACCTAAATCAATCGTTTTAGGTATTACAAATATTCCTTTATTAAACGCTGATATTGTAACAGGTATTGCTTTTATGCTTACATTTATAGCATTTGGAGTTTCTTTAGGATTTAAAACTGTACTGATTGCTCATATTTCCTTTAATATTCCTTATGTAATATTAAGTGTAATGCCAAAGGTAAAACAAACAGGTAAGGCCGCATATGAGGCCGCATTAGATTTAGGTGCTACCCCACTTTATGCCTTTTGGAAAATTACCTTCCCTGATATATTACCTGGGATTTTATCTGGATTTTTACTATCTTTTACCATGTCTTTAGATGATTTTATTATCACCTATTTTACGAGAGGTAGAGGAATCAATACACTTTCCACTAAGATATATAGTGAAGTAAAAAAAGGAATCAAGCCTGAAATGTACGCCCTTTCAACCCTTTTATTTCTTTCTGTTTTAATACTATTAATATTAGTAAATAGACCAACTAAAACAGGGAAAAACAAAAAACATATACATGCATAGCACTAAAGTGCTGGAACGGAGAATAGAATGAAAAAGAAAATCTTATCCCTAGTCTTAACGACTGTATTTATATTAACTACTCTTTCAGCTTGCGGTTCAAGCTCTAAGCCTTCAGAAGGAGGAGATTTATATATCTACAATTGGGCAGAATATATTGACCCTGAAGTATTATCTATGTTTGAAGAAGAAACTGGCATTACGGTTCATTATGATGAATTTGAGACCAACGAAAATATGTATCCTGTTATTGAAGCAGGCGCAGTTGCTTATGACCTTGTATGTCCTTCTGATTACATGATTGAGAAAATGATTGCAAATGGATTGGTGCAAGAATTAGACCTTAGCAATATTCCAAATTATAAGAACCTTGATGAAAACCAATTAGAAAATTCAAAGGAATTTGATCCTGAAAATAAATATACTGTACCATATGCTTGGGGAACCGTTGGTATCCTATATAACACTACAATGGTAGAGGAAGCTCCTACTAGCTGGGCTACTCTTTGGGATGAAACTTATGCAGACAACATCTTAATGCAAGATAGCGTGCGAGATGCTTTCGGTATCACATTAAAATACTTAGGATATTCCTTGAATAGCACTACAGAATCTGAATTACAAGAAGCAAAAGAACTATTAATAGAACAAAAACCTTTGGTTCAAGCCTATGTAATTGATCAAGTTCGCGATAAAATGATTGGAAATGAGGCTGCTATCGGTGTCATCTATTCTGGAGAAGTACTTTACTGTCAAGAACAAAATCCAGACTTAGAATATGTAGTTCCTGAAGAAGGTAGTAACGTATGGCTTGACAGCTGGGTAATTCCTCACAATGCACAAAACAAAGAAGCTGCTGAAGCATTTATCAACTTCTTACTAGAACCAGAAATTGCTGTAATGAACTTTG
>CAYYVJ010000062.1:1431-13326 GCA_964475115.1 uncultured Lachnospiraceae bacterium | reverse complement strand
GAAGAATCATAGCTGAAATTTCTTGTGGTGAATATTTTTTATCATCAATAGCAACCTTATACTCTGTTCCCACATGTCTTTTAATAGAAGAAATTGTCTTTTCAGAGTTAGTTACTGCCTGTCTTTTTGCAGGTTCACCAACTAATCTTTCACCTGTCTTTGTAAATGCTACAACGGATGGAGTTGTTCTTGCACCCTCTGTATTTGCTATTACTACAGGTTTTCCACCTTCCATAACGCCTACGCATGAATTTGTTGTTCCTAAATCAATACCAATAATTTTTCCCATCGTTAATTTCCTCCTGAAATTTTATAATCGAATTTTACTTAATTTACTACTCTGACCATGCTATGTCGAACTACTGAGTCTTTGTATAAATAACCTTTTTGATACTCCTCTGCTACAATACTTTCACCTAACTCTTCATCTTCTCCATGCATAACTGCATTATGAAAATTTGGATTAAATTCATTACCAACTGCTTCTATTGGCTTTACTCCTAAATCCTCTAAAGTAGTGCACAATTGTTTGTATATCTTATCCATCCCTTCTGCAAAACCAGGCATCTCTGAATCTTTTAAAACTGTAGCCAAACCTCTTTCAAAGTTATCTACTACTGGAAGTATTTTTTCTATTACTTCTTTTGCTCCAACTTCGTACATATAAGACTTTTCTTTTTCTGTACGTTTTCTGAAATTGTCAAATTCTGCCATATTCCTTTTTAGCTTATCATTTAGCTCTTCTATTTGAAGATCCTTTTTATCTTTTTTATCCTTTTTATTTTTTCCAAAAAGACTTTTCTTTTCTTCCTCACAGTTACTTTCATTATCTGTATCATCTTTATCAGCCATAGTATCTTCTTCTAGAATTACTTCTTCAGAATCCTCAACGATTTCTTCTACATTTTCGTCTTTTTCTGATTCATCGTACATTAAATCCTTATCCACCAATTTTCATTACCACCTTTCATTATGTTTTCTTATATATGTTATTTAACTGATTTATCATAGTTTTTAACGAAGTAACTGCTTTTTCATAATCCATACGCTTAGGACCAATAATACCTATTGTACCACGAACACCTTCTTCTAATTCGTAAGTTGTAGTAACAACACTATAATCCTTCATCGTCTTTACAGATGTTTCATCACCTATATATACCTGAATATCTCCATAAGTCTCATCATTTTCTAATGTATTATTAATTAAATCTTCTAAAAGCTTCTTTTCTTCAAACGTATGAACAAGATCACTTATCATCCTTTGGTCTTTTAATTCAGGATATTTAAAGAGATTCGTTGCACCAGTTGTATAAATCTTTAGGTCTTCATCTATATTAATTGCATCTGCTACTGCATCTAAAATGCTTTCTATCACCTTACTATAAGAACCTGCATTTTCTTTTAATTTAGAAATAACGGAAAGATTAATTTCATTTATAGATAATCCGCTTAGGCTGGTATTACAAATCATGTTCAATTTCAAAATCTCATCATTGTCTAAATCTTCATCCAAATCGATTATCGTGTTTTTGACAATGTTTCCATCTACTACTACTACGGTTAAAAGCTTACATTCATCAACTTTTGATAGTTGAATAAACTTTACTTTATTTTTATCATAGTGCGGACTAGAAATCATAGTAGCATAATTTGTGTTTGCTGCTAACAGATGTGCCATCTGTTGTAGTAACCTTTCAACTGTATCCACTTTCTCAATAAGAAACTCTTTCATATCGGTTACTTCTTTTTTCTCTTCTTTCATCATATCATCTACATATAAACGATATCCTTTATCAGAAGGAATTCTTCCAGCAGAAGTGTGAGGTTGAATGATATACCCCAGGTCTTCTAGATCGGCCATTTCATTACGAATAGTGGCAGAACTCAAATTTAAATCTGTATATTTTGAAATAGTCCTTGACCCTACTGGTTCACCTGTATCTAGATAATTTTTTATAATCGCCTTTAATATGGTTAATTTTCTATTATCTAGCTCCACCAGTTCACTTCCTTTCTTTTTTTGTTAGCACTCGCTCGAATGGAGTGCTAATTCCGTTACAATTAAGATAACACTTGACTTTTACTTTGTCAAGAGTTTTTTAGCAAAAAATAAAATTCCATAAATAATGGGTTGATGCAACATATAAATCAATAAGGATTTTCTACCAATCACATTCACAAATGCTACGTTCAAGCAAGCAAAACAATTTAGATACTTTTGATTAGCAACTATCTTCCAAGTAAAATAGCCCAAAAGCAGCATAAAGAACCATGGAATCAAAGGAACGTAATCTCCTGAAAAAAAACCTTTATCCGGAAATCCTAACCAAAATAAGAATTTACCAAGATAGAATTCATAAGGTAATTGGATTAATTTTATATCTCCAATCCCCAAAAAGCCATGAGAAACACCTTTTGTGATTAGAAAAAAAATCAAACATCCAATCGCACCAATAAAAGTCGGTATCTTATTTAGAAATCTTTTTATTAATCCAAATAGGATAATAGCAATCCCAAGAAAATGAAGAATACCAAATGCAATAAACTCTTTTGGAAGAGCTACATAGGTAACAACACTTAGCAGCATAGCAAGCAAGAAAATCTCTATTCCTCTTTTTATATTATGTTTACTAAAAGAGCAAGAAACACCTGATATAAAAACAAAAACGATTACAATGGCCTGTTGCCAATAATACGCTTCTTTGCTTGAAAACCAAGGTAAATTCACATAAAAGATATAGACCAAATCATAGAGCAGATGATACACAACCATATTTATAACTGCCAAGCCTCGAATAAAATCTATACCATGAACCCTTTCTTTTCTATACACACCCTCCATTACAGTCTCCTTCCAGAATAAAACAATTACAAAGCAAAGAATTTAAGTTACACAAATTTGGCTAGCACGTAATTGCTCACATCAATACCAAGCTTTGTTAAATAGAGCCTATCCTCATTCTTTGTAATTAAGCCTTTTTCATCTAGCTCCTTCATCACATCTCCATAGATACTAAAAATAGAATGATTGAATTCTTTCTGAAACTTTTCAATCTCGATTCCTTCCATTAAGCGAAGGCCAAGAAACATAAACTCTTCCATCTGCTCTTTTATAGATAAATACTCTGAATTCTCTTTAGCAAATATCCCCTTACAGTATTCATCAATAATACTTCTATTATTAAATCTTCTTTCTTCCATACAAGAAGCAGCTCCTGCCCCAAATCCTAAATAGTTCTTACGTTTCCAATATCCTATATTATGCTTACATTCAAATCCCTCTTTTGCATAATTTGAAATCTCATATCGATTATAACCAAACGCTTTTAATTTTTTCTCTGTTTCATAATACATTTCTCTTTCATCTTCTTCCATTGGCAACTCTAACTCTTCTTTTTTTTCATAGAACGGAGTTCCTTCTTCTATAATAAGACTATAAGCAGAAATGTGTTCTGGAGATAGTTGGATTACTTTGTCCAAGGTTTCCTTCCAAGAAACTAAGGATTGATTAGGCAAAGCAGACATCAAATCGATATTTATATTGGTAAAACCACAGTCTCGTGCCATTTCATAACCTTCTAAAAATTTCTCGTAGCTATGAATTCGCCCAAGAATTTTCAGCTCCTTATTATCAGTAGATTGAAGGCCAATACTAAGCCTATTTATTCCAGCTTCTTTATATTGCATTAGTTTTTCTTTACGAATCGATTCCGGATTACATTCTATGGTGATTTCTGCTCCCTCACGTATGTAAAAGGAACTTTCTATCTGGCGCATAATTTCATTTATCCATTCCCCTGGTAGAATCGAGGGAGTTCCTCCGCCAAAAAATATAGTTGCAACCTCATAATCGGATGCCACTATATTATTTTCATTTTCTCCTTGTCTGATTTCCTCTAAAAGAGCATCCACATAGATCCGCCATTCCTTTCGATCGGCAGATATGGACAAAAAGTCACAGTATTCACATTTTCTCGCACAAAAGGGGATATGAACATATATCCCCAGTTCTTTTTTGTTTTTCATTTTATTCCTTTAATCTTCATCTAATTTAAGTACACTCATAAATGCTTCTTGTGGTATCTCTACGTTTCCAATTTGACGCATACGCTTCTTACCTTCTTTTTGCTTCTCAAGTAGCTTTCTCTTTCTAGAGATATCACCACCATAACACTTGGCCAAGACGTCTTTTCTCATGGCCTTAACAGTTTCTCTAGCAATTACCTTACTTCCAACAGCTGCTTGTATTGGAATTTCAAATAAATGTCTTGGTATCTCATCTTTTAACTTTTCACACATTTTTCTACCACGTTCATAGGCAGTTCCACTGAAAACAATAAAGGAAAGAGCATCTACTTCTTCACGATTGATTAAAATATCTAATTTTACAAGCTCTGATTTTACATAATCCTTCATACTATAATCAAAGGAAGCATAACCTCTGGATCGAGATTTTAAAGCATCAAAGAAGTCATAAATAATTTCATTTAAAGGTAATTCATACTTTATTAGTGCACGGGTTGTCTCTATATATTCCATGCCAAGATAAATGCCTCTTCTTTCTTGACATAAATCCATAATTTGTCCAATAAATTCTGTAGTTACCATGATTTCCGCATTTACCATAGGTTCTTCCATATAATCAATTAAAGAAGGATCAGGCAAATTGGATGGATTAGTAAGTTCAATTACTTCTCCGTCTGTTTTATGAACCTTATAAATAACACCAGGAGCTGTAGTAACTAAATCTAAATTGTACTCTCTCTCTAATCGTTCCTGAATAATTTCCAAATGAAGCAATCCTAAAAATCCACAACGGAATCCAAAGCCTAACGCTACAGATGTCTCTGGTTCAAACTGTAAAGAAGCGTCATTTAATTGAAGTTTCTCAAGAGCATCTCTCAAATCTGGATACTTGGCACCATCAGCTGGATACATACCACAATACACCATCGGTTGCACTTTCTTATATCCTGGCAATGGTTCCTTACATGGATTTAGTGCATCTGTTATGGTATCACCTACTGTAGTATCCTTTACATTCTTAATACTAGCTGTAAAATATCCAACCATGCCTGCACTTAATTCTTCTGCAGGAATAAATTGACCGGCACCAAAATAGCCAACCTCAATTACCTCAGCTGTAGCTGAAGTAGCCATCATCTTCACCTTACTGCCCTTACGGATGGTTCCTTCTTTCACTCTAAAGAATACAATAACTCCCTTATAAGAATCGTAAATAGAGTCAAAAATTAAAGCTTGCAAAGGTGCTTTAGAATCTCCCTTGGGTGCTGGTATTTTAGCAACTATTTGTTCTAATACATCCTCTACATTTAATCCTGTCTTTGCAGAAATAAGAGGTGCATCCTGCGCCTCGATTCCAATTACATCTTCAATCTCTTCAATTACTCTTTGGGGATCTGCACTAGGTAAATCTATTTTATTAATAACTGGGAATACATCCAAGTTATGATCCAGCGCCAAATAAACATTAGCCAAAGTCTGCGCCTCAATTCCTTGAGCTGCATCAACTACTAAAACTGCCCCATCACAGGCTGCCAAACTTCTTGATACCTCATAGGTAAAATCCACATGCCCAGGTGTATCAATTAGATTAAACACATATTCTTCGCCATCTTTTGCTTTATATATGGTACGAACAGATTGAGCTTTAATGGTAATTCCTCTTTCACGTTCAAGATCCATATTATCTAATATTTGAGACTGCATCTCTCTATGTGTTAACAATCCTGTTTTCTCTATTATCCTATCTGCCAAGGTAGATTTACCATGGTCTATATGAGCAATAATACAAAAATTTCTTATTTTGCTTTGGTCAATGACTGCCATTTATATTCCTCCATTTTCATACAGTGCAGATTCCTTAATCTACTAATCTTTTCAGATTATAACATAGCCCAAAAATACTTACAAGAAAAACCACTTTTATAGAAGGCTCTGTTTTCACAGTATAAAGCATACCTTTAGGAATAAGACACTAGGCATTATCCACAATATCTAGTGCTCTCATTAAAATCCATTTCTACATATAGACATATTTTAAGAATAATGTTATACTAGATAGAAAGCAAAGTTCAATTTAGGGAGGAAAGTTTACATTATGAAAGTAATCAAAAGAAATGGTCAAGAAGTAGAGTATAACCGTGACAAAATTATTATTGCTATTTCAAAAGCAAATAAGGAAGTTCCCTTTGAAGAGAGAATATCTGAAGATAAAATCTATGATATTGTTCAAAATATTGAAGATAAGAACCAAGGAACTGTGCAAGTAGAAGATATTCAAGATATTATTGAGCAAAAATTAATGTCTGAAAAGAAGTTTGTTCTTGCTAAAACCTATATTATTTATCGTTATACAAGAGAATTGGTTCGTAAAGCAAATACTACAGATGAATCAATCTTAAGTTTAATAAAAAACAGAAACAAAGATGTCGCTGAAGAAAACTCTAATAAAAATGCTGCCATTGCTTCTACTCAAAGAGACTTAATTGCAGGCGAGGTTTCTAAAGATTTAACAAAACGTATTCTTCTTCCCGAAAAAATATCAAAGGCACACAATGAGGGTGTCCTCCACTTTCATGATGCAGATTATTTCTTACAATCTATTTTTAATTGCTGTTTGATAAATATTAGCGACATGCTTGATAATGGCACCGTTATGAACGGAAAATTAATTGAAAGCCCAAAGAGTTTTCAAGTGGCATGTACTGTTATGACCCAAGTGATCTCTGCTGTAGCAAGTAGCCAATATGGTGGACAATCTGTTGATATAAGACATCTAGGTAAATATTTGCGTTATAGCCGTGAAAAATATAAAAAACATTATGTAGAAGCGTTTAAAGATAGTTTAAATGTGAAGGAAATTCATAAGATTGTAGAGGATCGATTGAGAGATGAATTAAAATCAGGAGTTCAAACAATTCAGTATCAAATCAACACTCTTATGACTACAAATGGACAGTCTCCATTTGTTACCTTATTTTTAAATTTAGATAAAGATGATGAGTATTTGGAAGAAAATGCTATGATTGTAGAAGAAGTTCTAAAGCAACGTCTCCAAGGCATTAAGAATGAAAAAGGTGTTTATGTAACTCCTGCATTTCCAAAACTTATCTATGTATTAGATGAACACAATTGCTTAAAAGGCGGTAAATATGATTACATCACTAAACTTGCTGTTAAATGTTCTTCTAAGCGTTTATATCCTGATTACATTTCTGCAAAAAAAATGCGTGAAAATTACGAGGGAAATGTATTTAGCTGTATGGGATGCCGTAGCTTCTTATCTCCATGGAAAGATGAAAATGGAGACTATAAATTTGAAGGACGCTTTAATCAAGGTGTGGTTAGCTTAAACCTTCCACAAATTGGAATTCTTGCAAAAGGTGATGAAAAAGTATTTTGGGAGTTATTAGATGAACGTTTACAGCTTTGCTATGAAGCTCTTATGTGTAGACATAATGCTCTTATGGGTACTCTATCTGATGTTAGTCCTATCCATTGGCAGTATGGCGCTATTGCCAGACTAGAAAAAGGTGAGCCTATTGATAAACTTTTATTAGATGGTTACTCAACTATTTCCTTAGGCTATATCGGTCTTTACGAATTGACAAAACTTATGAAGGGTGTAAGTCATACCACTTCTTTAGGTAGTGACTTTGCTCTAAGAGTAATGAACCACATGAATGAAGCTGCTGGTAAATGGAAAGAAGCTACTGGAATTGGTTTTGGTCTCTACGGAAGTCCTGCGGAGTCTCTTTGCTATCGTTTTGCAAGAATTGATAAGGAACGCTTTGGAGAAATCGAAGATGTTACGGATAAAGGTTACTATACTAACTCCTATCATGTCGATGTACGTGAAAAAATAGATGCATTTAGTAAGTTTGATTTCGAAAGTCAATTCCAAGCTATTTCATCAGGTGGTGCTATTTCATATGCGGAAATACCTAATATGGCTCATAACCTTGAAGCATTAGAGGAAGTTGTTAAATACATATATGACAATATTCAATATGCAGAATTTAACACTAAATCTGATTATTGCCATGTGTGTGGCTTTGATGGAGAAATTATTATAAATGAGAATCATGAATGGGAATGTCCAGAATGTGGAAATAAAGATCATGCCAAAATGAATGTAACAAGAAGAACTTGTGGATACTTAGGTGAAAACTTTTGGAATGTGGGAAAAACAAAAGAAATAAGTTCAAGGGTTCTACATTTATAGGAGGAATTTATGAATTATGCTGATATAAAGCAATATGATGTTGCAAACGGAATAGGAATTCGAGTATCACTATTCGTCAGCGGATGTACTCATATGTGTAAAAATTGTTTTAATCAAGAGGCTTGGGATTTTAAATTTGGAAAACCTTTTACTGAGGAAACGATTGATAAAGTCTTAGATTACTTACGCCCTTCTTATGTAGCAGGACTAACCCTTCTTGGCGGAGAACCATTTGAACATGCCAATCAAATAGGGCTACTAGCTCTTTTACGAAAAGTAAAAGAGCTATATCCTGAAAAAAATATCTGGTGTTATTCCGGATACGAGTTTGACAAAGATATCGTTTCAGATATGTGTAACAAATGGCCTGAAACATCTGAAATGCTTAGCTATCTAGATGTATTAGTAGACGGGAAATTTATTGAAGAATTAAAAAGTGCAAAGCTTATTTTTAAAGGATCTTCTAATCAACGCACAATTTTAGTGCAAGATTCTTTGAAAAGTGGTAGAATAATAACATGGTCACCTACGGTATCTTAATACCCAGGTGACCATGTTAACGAACAAACATAAATATTAGGAGGATATCATGTTACAAGCTAAAATCAACATTAAAAAACTTAATCCGGGTGCAACTATCCCTACCTATGGAACGGAATTTTCTGCAGGTGCCGATCTCTATGCCTGCTTAGAAGAGCCTGTCACAATCAATCCTGGAGAAACTCTAGTGATTAAAACTGGACTTGCCATGGAAATCCCATCTGGATATGCCGGTCTCGTTTATGCTAGAAGTGGACTTGCTACAAAACGTGGCCTTGCTCCAGCTAATAAAGTAAGTGTAATTGACTCTGACTACCGAGGTGAATTAATGATTCCTCTCCACAACCATTCTAATGAAGCTCAAGCTATAGAAAAAAACGAAAGAATTGCACAAATGATATTTACTCCTTATCTACAAGGTATGTTTCACGAAGTTCTTGAATTAAATGAAACAGACAGAGGACTTGGAGGATTCGGTTCAACTGGGAAATTCTAACTAAATGTATCTATAAAATAACTTTTGGAGGAGATCGCCATGAAACATTTACTAAGCCCTTTGGACTTATCTGTAGAAGAATTACATCAACTTATGGATATAGCAGAAGACATTCGCATGAATCCTGCTAAATATTCAGAAACTTGTAAAGGAAAAAAACTAGCAACCTTGTTTTATGAACCAAGCACCAGAACAAGATTAAGTTTTGAGTCAGCCATGTTAAACCTAGGTGGCAATGTACTAGGCTTTTCATCAGCAGATTCAAGCTCTGCCGCAAAAGGAGAAAGTGTGTCTGATACCATACGAATGATATCCTGTTATGCAGACATTTGTGCTATGCGTCATCCAAAAGAAGGTGCACCTCTTGTTGCTTCTATGAAATCTTCCATTCCTGTTATAAACGCTGGAGATGGTGGCCATCAACATCCTACCCAAACTCTAACTGATCTTATGACCATTCGTTCTTTAAAAGGCCGTTTAAATAATATTACGATTGGCTTATGTGGAGACTTGAAGTTTGGACGAACCGTCCACTCCTTAATTAATGCTCTAGTTCGTTATGAAAATGTAAACTTCATTTTAATTTCTCCTCCAGAACTACGCGTTCCTGATTACATCAGAGAGGAAGTTTTAGAAACTCATAATTGCTCATATAAAGAAGTGACCTTACTTGAAGACGTTATGCCTGAACTTGATTTACTTTATATGACAAGAGTTCAAAAGGAACGTTTTTTTAATGAAGAAGAATATATACGTATGAAAGATTCATATATCCTAGATGCTAGTAAAATGGCTTTGGGAAAAGAAGATATGTTAGTACTCCATCCTCTTCCACGTGTAAATGAAATTTCTGTAGAAGTAGATGATGACCCAAGGGCTGTTTATTTTGAACAAGTACAATTTGGTGTTTATATTCGAATGGCATTGATTCTTAAATTATTGGAGGTAGAGCCATGTTAAATGTAGGAACTTTAAATGAAGGTATCGTACTAGATCACATTCAAGCAGGAAAAGCTATGTCACTTTATCGCGATTTGGGATTAGATAAAATAGATTCTAGCGTAGCTATCATTAAAAATGCACGAAGTAATAAGATGGGCAAAAAAGACATTATAAAGATCGAAGGTTTATCACACGAAGTGAATTTAGAAACCTTAGGATTTATCGACCATAAGATTACTGTTAATATTATTAGAAATGGGAAAATTGTAGAAAAGAAAAATGTAACTCTACCCAAAAAAATTACAAATATTATAAAATGCAAAAACCCCAGATGTATCACTTCGATAGAACAAGAAATTAATAACGTTTTTATATTAACGGATGAAAAAAAAGAAGTTTATCGTTGTCTCTATTGTGAAGAAAAATATAATTAATAAAAGAATCCTGCTTTGCAGGATTCTTCACTTTTTACGGTATGCGCTTACATCAAAGTAAGATAGAAGCATTAAAACGATCTTTTCTATATGGGTCATAATAACCATCTGTGATATTCCAACCCTCAAATTCTTCTTTTTCAAACAGTAAATGTTCTTCACGATGAGAACGCATTGGTATCTCTCCTATTAATATAGCTTTTCTTGCAACTCGTTTAAATTCTTCTACTACCTGCCATGCATATTCCTTGTTTTCAAAATATAGAAACACACCATAGCAAATTATCTTATCAAATGATTTATCCTTGAAAATTAAATTATTTGCCTCTCCAATCAGAACTGAGTTGCCCAAAAACTCTATATGCCTTTTCACTAATGTCTCTGAATAATCGATTCCCACATAATCACAATCAAGATACTGGGCCAATGCTCCTGCACCGCAACCCACTTCAAGTACTTTGTCTGTTTTCTTTATATCTAACTCTTTTATAATACATTTTGAAACTTCTTTCATGTCTACCTGTGTTCTTTCATATCCATTAAAAGATAACAGATCATCAATTCCTCCTTCCACTTTACCTTTTCTAGTCCAAATTTGCTTCCAAGTTTCCTTTACTTCCATTTTTATACTCCTCCTACTTTCTATTTTAAAATATTTTTTAATGCTTCTACTAATTTTAGATTTTCTTCAGAGCGCTTTATGGCAAAACGAATCAATTGCCTTCCTTCTATTCCCCTCTTTTCCGATAAATCCTTTATTAATATGTCATAACGATTTAATAATATCTCTGTCAGTTTCTTTGAAGAGCAACTATCTAAAACTTCACACATAATGTAGTTTGCCTGAGTTGGAAAAACACGAATCTGATTAATTGTCTTTAATTCCAGCAGAAACTCTTCTCTAACTTGATAAAAATGTTGAAGCGCCTCCTTATACTCCGTCTGATACTTTTCGAATATTTGCAAAAAGTACTCACCAAAAGAGTTTATATTCCAAATTGGCAATTCTTTTTTTAGCAGATTTATGTACGCAGTATTTCCGCAAGCCATTATTCCAAGCCTAAAACCTGGTATTCCATAAGATTTAGAAGCGCTTTTTATAATGATTAGATTTTGATATCTTTCTAATATCTCTTTCTTTAGTAACGATTGCTTCAGATTATCTTCAACAAAATCAAGAAAAGACTCATCTAAAATCAAATTAATTTTTTTCTTCTTTGTCCATTCTGCTA
>CAYYVJ010000062.1:0-1331 GCA_964475115.1 uncultured Lachnospiraceae bacterium | reverse complement strand
TGCACCATTTCCTACCAACACAAATTCTTTTGGTAACCCAATGGTTTTAGCTGCCAACAAATTATTAATTTCAATTCCTGATGGATAAGCATAGACTAAATCTTCAAAGTTTGCCTTGATTTCATCTAATAGCTTTTGATTTGGAAAATAAGGATTAACCAAATAGCAAAAATCATTCAAGTGAGGATAGCGCCAATAACCACCATATCTTGTCTTTAGCTTAGAAAGGCGGTCTTCACATACGGTAAAAATAGATTCTGCAATATCTAAATCTTGCTCATCATCAATTTCATACCAGAAACCTTTATTCAGCCTACAAGCTTTAATACTTTGTTCATCTAATATGGATATAACCTTTAATACCTGTTCATAATATTCATTATTGCCTAACGCCTTACTATACGCTTCAAGAAACGGAACGTAGTGTGTTCTGGAAAATTCCTTGCTAAATTTATAGATATTCACAGTTTTATAATAATTTTTAATATCAGCAAATTGGAAATCTCTACGAGTTAAAAATTTTTGTATTTTATTGTTTTCATCTATTATAACTACTGTTCCGTCCATCCAACTTTCAAACTTTGCCACCAATGCAAGATTTGGATAAGGATCTTCTAAAATATGATGTAACACTTCCTTTTCAAAAATTAAATCCGACTCTAGAAGAATGGTATCCTCTTCCAATAAATAATCCTTAGCCAGAAATAAAGAATAAATATTATTTGTTTTATAAAAAATCGAATTCTCAACATATACAATGGGAGTAGAAATTTCAAGTGTTTTTATATAGGATTTTAGATTCTCTCCCTCATGTCCCACTACAATTACAATCCTATTCAGTGATAGCCTTTCAAGTTGTGCAAGCATTCTTTCTATTAATGAAACTCCATTCACTTGCACCATACATTTTGCTTGGCTACTGGTCAATTCCTTCAATCGTTTCCCCATACCATCTGCTAAAATAAGTGCCTGCATATATTACTCCCTTCTTTTTTTGTTCATTTTATTTACTTTTTTTGTTTTATTGAACAAAGTGATTGTAACAAAAAACACCATATTTTGTCAATAGATTTGTTCAGTATTTTTATTATAATTATTTTTTTGAACAATAAAAAACCCAATAGTCAAACACAAATCTTTTTGTGTTTACTATCAGGTTAAGATTTTCTTATTATCAAATGAGCAGTACAGTAAGCCGAGTTCTGTTCTTTACTTGTCTAAGACAAGCAAAGTATGATCATCTATCTAGACTTGTTGTTACCAACAAGCTCAAGCGACCTACCCGAAAGCACAGCGGGCTACTGTATTACTTTCTATTGGGTCTTGCTTCG
>CAYYVJ010000061.1:0-13416 GCA_964475115.1 uncultured Lachnospiraceae bacterium | reverse complement strand
TTTGATCATGGTGGAACTAGAAGACAGGCAGCAGCCCTGTCTTCGGCTGATTTTATGGTTATGATGACGCAAGATGCAATACCTGCAGATGAAAGATTGATTTTGGAATTAATGAAACCTTTTTCAGATCCTTTGGTGTCTGTATCCTATGCGAGGCAATTACCTAATAAAGATTCTAATGATATTGAGAAATTTACTAGAAGCTATAATTATCCGGATCATGATAGGATAAAGACCAAGGTGGACCTGGACCGATTGGGAATTCAGACTTTTTTCTGCTCTGATGTTTGTGCAGCATATCGAAAAAGCGATTATCAGGCTCTTGGAGGTTTTGTATCACCTGCCATCTTTAATGAAGATATGATATATGCTGCTGGAGTGATTTTATCAGGAAAAGCAGTTGCATATGCTTCAAAAGCAAAGGTATACCATTCTCATGATTATAATAGCATTCAGTTATTTCAAAGAAACTTTGATATGGGGGTGTCACAAAGTGAACATCCAGAGATTTTTGCAAAGATAAAGTCTGAAACAGAAGGAATAAAGCTGGTTAAGAAAACAGCGAGCTATTTAATGTCAATTTTCAAACCTTATTTACTTCCTAAGTTAATTATAAATAGTGCTTTCAAATATCTGGGATATAAGTTGGGTTATCAATATAAAAAGCTTCCAAAAAGCCTTATTCTTAGGTTTTCTTCTAATAAAGCCTACTGGAAATAGACCTTGCTTAAAGAAAGTAAGGGTGTTATACTAGTTGAAAATTAAAAAAGAGGAGGATCATTATGTTAAACTATAAGAAATATAAAAGAGCACCTATTGTGAAGTTGCCAGACAGAAGTTGGCCAGTTAATGAGATACAACAAGCACCAATTTGGTGTAGTGTAGATTTACGTGATGGCAATCAGGCACTGATTGAGCCAATGGTAGTGGAAGAAAAAGTAGAGATGTTTAACTTGCTCGTGAAGCTTGGTTTTAAAGAGATTGAAATCGGCTTTCCATCAGCTTCTCAAATAGAGTACGACTTTTTAAGACAATTAGTAAATCGAAAGTTGATTCCAGATGACGTAACGATCCAAGTTTTGACCCAGTGTAGAGAACACTTAATTCAGAAAACCTTTGAATCCTTAGAAGGTATTAAACGTGCAGTGGTTCATATTTATAACTCTACTTCTACCCTACAACGAGACGTAGTATTTCATTTAGGAAAAGAAGAGATTAAACAGATTGCCATTGAAGGAACCGAGTTAGTTAAAAAATATGCCGTAGATTTTCCTGGGGAAATCGTATTAGAATATTCACCAGAAAGCTTTACTGGAACAGAATTAGATTATGCATTGGAAGTATGTGAAGCTGTTATTGATGTATGGCAACCGAGCAAAGAAAAGAAAATGATTATAAACTTGCCAGCAACGGTAGAGATGACCACACCAAATGTATACGCAGATCAGATTGAATGGATGCATAGTCATTTTAAAAACAGAGATGCTATAATACTTAGTGTTCACCCTCATAATGATAGAGGAACTGGTGTTGCAGCAGCAGAGTTATCTTTGCTTGCTGGAGCGGATAGAGTAGAAGGAACCTTGTTTGGAAATGGTGAACGTACTGGAAACGTAGATATTATAACTCTTGCTTACAATATGTTATCGCAAGGCATTGACCCAAAACTAGAACTAGAACATATAAATGAAATTATTGAAATATATGAAAGAGTATGCAAAATAGCAGTCCATGTAAGGCATCCTTATGCTGGTAAGCTAGTATTTACAGCTTTTTCTGGTTCCCATCAAGACGCTATCAATAAGGGCGTTCAGGCAATGAAAGAGAGAAAGAGAGAGATATGGGAGGTTCCTTACCTACCTATCGATCCTACCGATGTGGGAAGAGAATACGAGCCAATTGTTCGTATCAACAGCCAATCTGGAAAAGGTGGCGTAGCATTTATAATGAGCACTTATTTTGGCTATCAATTACCAAAAGGTATGCATAAAGAATTTGCAGAAGTGATTCAAAAAATTGCTGAACTTCAAGGAGAAGTTGCTCCTGAACAAATTATGAATAAATTTAATGAAGAGTATCTATCAGTAAAAACACCATTTGAGTTTGTAAGTTGTAAAACCTTTGATGCAGAAGATAATGACACGCATGCAAAGCTAGAACTTAAATTTAATGGCGTTGAACACAAAGTAGAAGGGATTGGTAACGGTCCGATTGACTCTGTTAAAAATGCTCTTATTGAAGTATCAGGAATGGATATTACTGTTCTTGACTACTCTGAACATGCATTGGGAGAAGGTTCTCATGCAAAGGCGGCAGCTTATATTCATATGTTGGATAAGAAGAGTGGAAAGACAACTTATGGTGTAGGACTAAGCTCAAATATTACAAGAGCTTCCATTCGTGCAATGTTCTGTGCAATAAATAGATTAACAGGCCTGTAGGGCCTGTTTTCTACGCAAAATGCTTTATTAATATGGAGGAAATTATGAAGAAAATTTTAGTGACTGGTAGTAATGGCCAGCTAGGTAGGGCAGTGAATGCCTTGTATGCAGGAAATAACAATGTAGAAATCGTCAATACAGATGTGGCAGAATTAGATATTACAAATATTGATGCTACAATGGAATTTGTGAAAGAAGTAAAACCTTATGCAATCATTAACTGTGCAGCTCATACAGGGGTAGATGCCTGTGAGACAGATGCCGATAATGCCTATAAAATTAATGCAATTGGACCTAGAAATCTAAGTATAGCCGCTACTTGTGTGGGAGCTAAAATGGTTCATATTTCTACCGATTATGTGTTTCCAGGAAATGCAACAAAGCCTTATACAGAATTTGATGCTACAGGTCCACAAGGGATGTATGGAAAGACCAAGTTAGCTGGTGAGAATTTTGTAAAAGAATTTGCAAAAGAGTACTTTATTATTCGTACAGCATGGTTATATGGAGAGGGAAATAACTTTGTAAAAACAATGCTTCGCCTTGCAGAATCAAATGATAGCATAAGAGTGGTAGGAGATCAGTTTGGAACCCCTACTAGCACAACAGAGTTAGCTAAAATTATTGATCAATTGATTTGGACTGATAATTACGGATTGTTCCATGGTACCTGTGAAGGAAGTTGTAGTTGGGCAGATTTTGCAAAAGAAATCTTCCGATTAGCAGGCAAATCTACAGTAGTAAATGCAATTACCACAGCAGAGTATCCTACACCTGCTGTAAGGCCAGCATATTCTGTTATGGATAATTATATGTTAAAACTAACAACAGGATATGAAGCAGCTCATTGGAAGGACGCTATTGCGCAGTACGTAAGCATCTTATAAACTTTAGTTGAATAATAGATGGTAAAATGTTATAATGTCACAGAATCAATAGTGAAAAATGGAGGCTAGCTTACATGAAAACTTATTTGGTAACAGGTGGAGCAGGTTTTATTGGCTCAAACTACATTCATTACATGTTTAGAAAATATGGAAATGAAATTAAAATTATTAATGTAGATAGTTTAACTTATGCAGGAAATTTAGAAAACTTAAAAGAAGTAGAAGGTAGAGAAAATTATACCTTCGTGAAAGCGGACATTTGTGATAAAGACGCCATAACAAAAATATTTGAAGAAAATGATATTGATCGAGTAGTTCATTTTGCAGCAGAAAGTCACGTAGATAGAAGTATTAAAAACCCAGAAGTATTTGTACAGACTAACGTGCTTGGAACTTTGGTGTTACTAAATGCAGCAAAGAATGCATGGGCAGATGGAGAAGGATTTTTAGAAGGAAAGAGATACCTTCAAGTATCTACCGATGAAGTATATGGATCATTAGAGAATCCAGATGAATTCTTTTATGAGACTACACCACTTGATCCTCATAGTCCATATTCAGCAAGTAAGACATCTGCAGATTTATTAGTGAAATCTTATGTGGATACTTACAAGTTCCCTGCTTTTATTACACGTTGCAGTAATAATTATGGACCATATCAGTTCCCAGAAAAATTAATTCCACTTATTATAAATAACGCATTACATGGTAGAAAACTTCCTGTATATGGAGATGGAAAGAACGTTAGAGATTGGCTTTACGTAGATGATCATGCGAAGGCGATTGATATGGTACACGAAGAAGGTGTACTTGGACAAGTCTATAATGTTGGTGGACATAATGAAAAAGAAAATATAGAGATTATTTATATTATCCTAGAAACTTTACAAGAGCTGCTAGCAGATTCAGACCCAAGAAAGGCAAACGTATCCAAAGAGCTTATTACTTATGTAGAAGATAGAAAAGGTCATGACAGAAGATACGCGATTGCGCCTGACAAGATTAAAGAAGAGATTAACTGGTATCCAGAAACAATGTTTAAAGATGGTATTAAATTAACGATTAAATGGTATCTTGAACATGAAGAGTGGATGAAAAATGTAACCAGTGGAAATTATCAAAAATACTACGCAGATATGTACCAAAAAGAGAAATAAAACCCTGTAGGGGGTGATAGTGTCTCCCTGTTTGGAAGTTCTTTACGGGGGAGGCACTTGTTTGCGTTAAAAACGGAGGGAAAAATGAAAGGTATTATTTTAGCAGGTGGTGCAGGAACAAGGTTATATCCATTAACAAAGGCGATTTCAAAGCAAATCATGCCGGTGTATGACAAACCAATGATATATTATCCATTATCAATATTAATGCTTGCAGGAATTCGTGAAATTTTAATTATTTCAACTCCAAGAGATCTTCCTGTATTTAAAGAATTACTAGGTAGTGGCGAGCAACTAGGACTAGAGATGTCCTATGCAGTGCAAGAAGAGCCAAGAGGATTGGCAGATGCTTTTATTATCGGTGAAGATTTTATAGGAAAAGATAATGTGGCTCTTATACTTGGAGATAATATTTTCTATGGACAAAGTTTCTCTTCTGTACTTAGAAGGACAGTAGCTCGCATCGATAGTGAAAAAGGAGCTACTATATTTGGATACTATGTAAAAGATCCAAGAGAGTATGGAGTTGTTGAATTTGATGAAAATGGGAAAGCTATTTCTATAGAAGAAAAACCAGCAGAACCAAAATCAAATTATGCAGTGCCAGGTTTGTATTTCTATGATAATGAAGTAATAGAGATAGCTAAAAATGTAAAACCCTCACATAGAGGTGAAATCGAAATAACAAGTGTAAATAACGAATATTTAAATAGAGGAACTTTACAAGTAGAAACATTAGGTCGTGGTTTTGCTTGGCTAGATACTGGGAATCATGATGCACTATTAGATGCAGCAGACTTCGTAGCAGCCTTCCAAAAGAGACAAGGACTTTATATTTCATGTGTGGAAGAAATAGCATATAAAAGAGGATTTATTACAAATGAACAGTTAAGAAAACTGGCTGAACCTCTTTTAAAGACTGCGTACGGACAATACTTAATAGATGTAGCAGAAGGCTTGTAGGTTTTGTTTAGGAACTGGAAAGGATACGAAAAATGGGAAAGATAAAAGTGACAACATGTGACATAGAGGGATTAAAAGTAATCGAACCTACCGTATTTGGGGATGAAAGAGGTTATTTTATGGAAACCTACCAGTATAATGATTATAAAGAAGCTGGATTAGATATGGAATTTGTTCAAGACAATCAATCAAGCTCTACCAAGGGAGTTCTAAGAGGGCTTCATTTTCAAAAACAATTTCCTCAAGGAAAATTAGTAAGAGTAGTTTCTGGTGAAGTATTTGACGTGGCAGTAGATTTAAGACCAGGTTCAAAAACTTATGGAAAATGGTTTGGAGTAATCCTATCTGCTGAAAACAAGAAGCAATTCTATATTCCAGAGAACTTTGCACATGGATTTTTAGTCCTATCAGATACAGCAGAATTCTTTTATAAATGTACCGATTATTATCATGCAAATGATGAAGGTGGTATCCGTTATGATGACCCAGCAGTGGGAGTTGAATGGCCTATTCCAGAAGGGATGGAACTAATACTTTCTGATAAGGACAAGGCTTGGAGAGGGCTTTATGAGTAGCGAAACAGTTATACGTTTAGAGCATCTGACAAAAAAATATAAATTATATAATAGTCCAAGGGATCGATTTAAAGAGACATTTTCTCTGTCTCATAAAAGATATTCCCGAGACTTCTATGCTTTAAATGATATTTCTTTCTCTATAAATAGAGGAGAAACCATTGGAATAGTAGGAAAAAACGGTAGTGGAAAATCTACTTTATTAAAAATATTAACTGGTGTACTTAACCAGTCTAGTGGAATTTCAGAAGTAAATGGTAAGGTATCTGCTCTTTTAGAGCTAGGTGCTGGCTTTAACATGGAATTCACGGGAATTGAGAATGTTTATTTAAACGGAACAATTATGAATATTTCCAAAGAAGAGATGGATAAAAGACTGGATGATATTATATCCTTTGCTGATATAGGTGAATTTATCTATCAGCCAGTTAAAACCTACTCTAGTGGTATGTTTGTTCGACTAGCATTTGCAGTAGCAATTAATGTTGATCCACAGATCCTTATTATAGATGAGGCATTAGCTGTAGGAGATACTAGGTTCCAACTCAAATGTATGGATAAATTTATTGAATTTATGAATGCAGGAAAGACCATTATCTTCGTAAGTCACGATGTAAATATGATAAAACGATTCTGTAAAAGGGCCATTTGGCTAAATGAAGGAAGATTTATTGCAGATGGTGAAACAGATTTAATAACCGATCGATACACAGATTTTCTAAAAAGTGGGCTTAGCTATGAAGAATATGAGCAGCTGACAAATCTAGAAAGTACATCTGTAAGAAAAGACGGTAGCCAAGCTTCTGACACCCAAGGTGAAAATGCAATTGCAGAAGTTTTAAGTCTACGTATCTTTGATAAAAATGGAGAAGACACTTCAGAAATAATTCATGGAGAAGATGTGACTATAGAAATAGCTTATGAAGTCAATGATGAACAGATAGACAAGCCTGTTCTAGGGGTAGCACTTCGTAGTATTGACCATCAGTATATCTGTGGTTTAAACACATTACTAGATGGGAAGGATATTAGCTGGAATAAGGGAAAGAACACCTGTAGACTAACTTATGAAAAGTTCAATCTAATAGGAGGGAACTATTATTTTGAAGTGGCATTATATGACCAAACAGCCACCGTTCCTTTTGATTATAAAGGACAGTTTAAAAACTTTTTTGTAAAAATGAATTATATCGCAGAAGGTACTGTTGTATTACACCACAAATGGAGCTAAAGGGGAGGGAATTTGTATGAGATACGAAAATTCAAAATATGACTTTGATCTAGATATAGGTAGTACTAACTCATTATCACTGATACTTTCGCAAATAAAAAGAGGGTCCAATGTCTTAGAGTTTGGACCAGCTAATGGTCGTATGACCAAATACTTAAAAGAAGTATTAGATTGTAATGTGTATTTAGTGGAAATCGATGAAGAAGCTGGAAAAGAGGCTCTACAATATGGAGTAGATATGGTAGTCGATGACATAGAGACTTACTCATGGATGGATAAGTATGAGAATATTCGTTTTGATTACATTACCTTTGCAGACGTATTGGAGCATTTAAGAGATCCTGAGCAAGTACTGATTCGCTCTAAGATGTTGTTAAAACAAGATGGCTCTATTATTTTGTCAGTACCTAATTTAGCTCATAATGCTGTACTTATTAACCTTATGAATAATGAATTTGAGTATAATCGAGTAGGTTTATTAGACAATACGCATATTCACTTTTTTACAAAAAATAATTTAGAAAATACATTAAGCCGTACTGGGTTAACCGTAGCAAAACGATATGCTACTTATGCACCTGTAGGGTCTATTGAAATAGAAAATACATATTCAAGTGTAGCTGGGATTGATGAAAGCTTCTGGAAAAGCAGACCTTATGGAGATATTTATCAGTTTATTTATGAAGTGAAAAAAGGTCCCGAGTTTGTATCAGAGACACAAAACCACATAAAAGGTGGAACAAATCCTTATTATTTACAGGTATATTATGATAGAGGGAAGGGATTTAGTGAAGATGACACCAAGACCTTTGCCATAGAAAATATATATGGAGATCAGAAGTTTGAACTAGAAATAGACCAAGATGTAAGAAACCTTAGAATTGATCCTTTTAATGCACCTTGTATGATAGAAGAGTTTGTGTGTGTAGATACAGTAGAAGGAGAGGAGTTACCTCTTCGTCTGATGGATACTAATGCAGGATACCGAAATCATAATACCTATGTATTTAATACTCCAGATCCTATTACCGTCTTTGGACCAGCGGTGGGTAGGAAGTTTAACAAAATAACGATTCGCTTTCGCTATGTAACAGTAGATGCCATACGTGTAGGAGCGGTAGGACAAGTATGGGATGACAGTTACAAGCAGGTAGCTTTCTATAAAGAAGAAGATCAAAAGATGCGTAAGGAAAAAGAAGAACTAGAGGATCAAGTCGATGCTCTAAGAGGACAAGCAGACCATCTAAGTAGAACATTAAATGAGGCTCTATCTTCTCGAAGTTGGAAGATTACAAAACCACTTAGAAAATTAGGGAATATTTTGAGAAGATAGCCATGGAGACCATATGAACATAATTAGTAAATCCATCAATGCCATAAAAAGAGGTGTTGGCTGGGTAAAAGACATATACGCCAATCGGAAATTAATAGTAAATCTGGCAAATAAAGACTTTAAGATGCGATATGCAGCATCCTATTTGGGAACCTTCTGGGCTTTTGTTCAGCCAGTTGTAACGGTAACCATTTACGTCTTTGTATTCCAGTTTGGACTGCGGGCAGCACCTGTATCAGAAGTACCCTATGCGCTGTGGTTAATTGCAGGAATGGTGCCTTGGCTTTTTATATTTGAAGCCTTGACCAATGCTACAAATAGTTTATTAGAATATAGTTATTTAGTTAAGAAAGTAATCTTTAAGATTAGTATTTTACCAATTGTAAAAATAATAACGGCACTTTATGTACATTTGTTTTTTATTGGAATCGGAATTGCAGTTTATTATTTATTTGGATATACAGTTGATATTTATATTATTCAGGTGCTTTATTATTCTTTTGCAGCAACTATCTTGGTACTAGGGATCTCTTATTTTACTTCATCCGTTGTAATATTTTTTAGAGATTTAGCCCAGGTTATCAATATTGTTTTGCAGTTTTTAATGTGGCTTACTCCGATTTTATGGAGTTTGGAAAATGTTACAATTATTCCAGTGTCCCTATATTGGGTATTTAAGTTAAATCCAATTTACTATATTACAGAGGGCTATCGTGATGCCTTTATTAATGGCGTATGGTTCTGGGAAAAACCTACCTGGACCATATATTTTTGGTGCTTCACTATTATTGCTGGGCTCATAGGTACCTTTACCTTTAAGAGACTTGAGAAGCATTTTGCAGATGTGCTATAAGGCATAGTCTAATACATTGAAAGAGGAGTATTATGAAAGAAATGGATGATATTGAAAAAAACCAGGGGAATAATATAGAGAATGACTTAGATCATTTAAAGCAGTCATTAGCTCACTACAAGACCCTTTACTATGATCAACAAGAAGAGCGAAGAGCAGGCTTGAAGGAAATGGAGTCTCTGCGAAAACAAGTAAATCATTTGAGTGAAGAAAACAAGTATCTTCAAGGTAAAATAAATCGTTTAAAAAATACAATCCTTTGGAAAGTTATCAAACCTTTTAAGAAGGTTATATTTCTATGTAAAAAAGCAGCCATAGAATTTAAAATCAATGGACTAAAAGGTGTTATTAAAAAGACCAAAGGGAAATTAACCAAGAAGTCAAAAAATCGTAAATTTATAAAAAAGACTTTCTTGACAGTAGAAGAAGAGAGAATGCAAAAGGAAACTAAATTTCCTCGTGACATTAAGATTAGTATTGTAGTTCCACTTTATAATACACCTAAAAAATACTTAAACGAAATGATAGATTCTGTCATAGCTCAGACTTATGGAAATTGGGAATTATGTTTAGCAGATGGAAGTGATAGTGAACATGCACAGGTAAGAGACTGGGTTATGGAATATTGCGAAAAAGATGCTAGAGTAAAATATAGTCGTTTGGCAAAGAACTTAGGGATTTCGGGAAATACCAATGCTTGTATTGAAATGGCAACGGGTAGTTTTATTGCCTTATTTGACCACGATGATATTTTACATCCAGGCGTGTTATATGAAGTAATGAAAGAAATTTGTGAAAAAGATGCAGATTTTGTTTATACAGACGAAGCTACTTTTGAAGGAAGTGATATTACCAATATTATTACCTTCCACTTTAAGCCAGACTTTGCGATTGATAATTTAAGAGCGAATAATTATATTTGTCATTTTTCAGTATTTAAGGCATCCTTACTTGAAACGACAGGATTATTTAGAGATGAATACAATGGAAGTCAAGATCATGACATGATTCTTAGATTAACATCTGTAGCTAAAAAGGTATGCCATATACCAAAGCTTCTTTATTACTGGCGTTCTCATCCAGCTTCTGTGGCATCTGATATTAACTCTAAATCCTATGCGATTGATGCAG
Source organism: uncultured Lachnospiraceae bacterium (assembly GCA_964475115.1). Lineage (GTDB taxonomy): Bacteria > Bacillota > Clostridia > Lachnospirales > Lachnospiraceae > CAYYVJ01. The sequence goes on along the minus strand of CAYYVJ010000061.1, from coordinate 2,845 downwards.
GAAAACGAGCAGTAGAAGATCATTTGAAGACCTTTGGATTAGAAGCAGAAGTAGAAAGCTCTAAGGCTTTCCCTACTATTTTCCGTATAAACTATAAGCTAAAGAGTGAACCAATGGTATCAATTTTAATACCAAATAAAGACCATGTAGCAGATCTTACAAAATGTATTGATTCTATTTTAGATAAATCTACTTATACTAATTATGAAATTATAATAATTGAGAATAATAGTAAGGAAGATAGAACCTTTGCTTATTATAAATATTTAGAAAATTACGATAATATTAGAATCGTAAAATTTGAACATAGCTTTAACTATGCGGCGATTAACAACTTTGGAGCTGGATTTGCCAAAGGCGAATATTTAATGTTATTAAATAATGATACAGAAGTAATTACTCCAGAATGGATGGAAGAAATGCTAATGTATGGCCAAAGAAACGATGTAGGAGCTGTAGGCGCAAAATTATATTATAATGATGACACTATACAACATGCTGGAGTCGTAATCGGACTTGGTGCACACAGAGCAGCTGGCCATAGCCATTACGGAATACCGAAAGAAAATTTAGGATATATGGGTAGACTTTATTATGCACAGAACTTAAGTGCAGTTACGGGTGCCTGTCTCTTAGTTAAGAAATCACTCTATGATGAGTTGAATGGTTTAGATGAAAAGTTCACAGTAGCTTTTAATGATGTAGATTTCTGTCTAAGAATTAGGGAAAAAGAACTGTTAATTGTATTTACCCCTTATGCAGAGTTATATCACTATGAATCTAAATCTAGAGGATTTGAAAATACAGAAGAAAAGAAACTACGTTTTGAAAAAGAAGTGAAACTATTTAGAGACCGTTGGAAGGATATCTTAGATGCAGGTGATCCTTACTACAATCCTAATTTTTCTTTAGACAGTGCAGACTTTACCATACGATTGAAATAATAAGGAGAATCTAAATTAATGAATAAACAGGCAACAGCAAAAAGGATTAGTATAACAGAAAAACCTTTAACAATATTAGATTATGTACTCTTTGCAATTCTAGCAACAGTATGTTTCTTTTCTTTTCAACATGGAGATATTCTTCATACAGCGGGTTCCTCTTTTGGATACCTAAATGGACATTTTTTTGATTTCTATGAATACAACAGTGAATTTCATATTTATGATAGTTATATGCCAAGTTCCTATATGATGTTTGCAGTGTGGAATATTCCTTTGAAACTTTTGGGAATTGTGACACTTCCTAGTATGGAGGTTCCTCTTGTTGCGCTTATGTGGTACAAGCTTTTTCCTACCATACTTTATATGATTTCTGGATATATCATCTATAAAATTTGTATGGAAATTGGGATGGAAAGTAAAAAATCCAAAATCTGTACCTATGCTTTTTATACGACACCAATTGCTTTCTTTAGCCAGTTTATCTTTGGTCAGTATGATATCTTTACTTTGTTTTTTATGCTTTTAGGAATCTACTATTATTTTAAAGGTAAAAATAATTTATTTGTATTGTTTTTTGCTCTATCCATACCTTTTAAATACTTTTCACTTTTAGTTTTCTTGCCTCTTTTATTATTAAGAGAGAAAAATGTGTGGAAAATAATTAAAAGCTGTATCTATGTTGCGATACCTTATATAGTAGAAATTCTTATTTATTTACCAAGTGAAATATTCCGTGATTATGTCTTTGGTTTTGGACCATCAGGATATATTTTTACAGCAGTTATTGATACCGGCTTCTTTAAAATTAGTTGGGTATTCTTAGTTTTTGCACTTGTATGTGCATGGGCGTATTTTCAGAAGATCAATGGCAAGACAGAATGGGCTCAGTGGGCATTCTTTCTATGTACCCTAGTTATGTTTGCTTGTTTTGGTCTTAGTATGTGGCATCCACAATGGCTTTTAATGGGTATGCCTTTCTTTGTCATCAGTGCATTTATGCATAGAGATACAAAGATATTTATGATATTAGATATCTTAATGATGTTATTCTTCGTACTATTTACAGTTAATTTCTGGGATGATAGAGTAGATCAATTTTTATTTTCCTTAGGAATCTTTGAAAATGTTATGAGAGATTATAATGTAGGAACCAAACTTAATATGCGAGATCTATTGGTATTCAATGATAAAGATTTTATTATGTCCGCATTCTCTTCTATCCTACTAATATCTGCAGTTTTTAAACATCCTAAATTCTTGCTTAGAGATTTAAGTACTAGTGTAGATAATTGTATGGGATGGATTCGTGCTAGATTTGTAATCGGAGTATCCTTGTTTGTGGTACCTGCATTTATAACCTTAATTGTGGCTTTGGTTCCACCTTATATCACCATAGACACAGGAAAAGCTTCCCAAGGAATCGGACCAATGACACCAGGAAATGTATTTACACAGGTCTTTATACCGGAAAAGGGAGAACTAGAAAAAATCACCTTCCGCATTGGTACCTATGGAAGAGAGAACTTTTCTACATTAGATGTAAAACTTGTTAATACTTTTACAAATGAAGTAGTGGCGCTCGAATCCTATCAGACAAATTTATTAAGTGATAATCAATGGGTTGAATTTGATACAAATGATATTACAGTTGATTTAGATACAGAATATGCTATCGTTTTTGAATCTGAAGATAGTAACGATCAAAATGTTATAACGTTATATCGCACAGCAAACATGGGTCTTGAAGGTAATGCTTATGCATTACTAAATGGTAATCGAATGGACTACCAGATTTGTGTTAGAATCTACGAAAACAAGAGATAAAAAAGGAGGTTTCATATGAAGGTAGTATTGTTAGCAGGTGGATTTGGAACTAGAATTAGTGAGGAAAGCCATTT
>CAYYVJ010000060.1:1697-13443 GCA_964475115.1 uncultured Lachnospiraceae bacterium | reverse complement strand
CGTCTTAATGATGGATATGATGAAGATGACTATTATGATGATGATTATGAGGATAATGATACTCCTTCTAGAGCATCCAGTCAGAAGCAAACATCCTATTTAGATGAGGATTTAGATAAGGAAGTTTCAAAACATGCAAAAGTAAAACCTGTAAAATCAAATAAGATTATTCCAATGCGTTCCAATGGAAAAGGAATGGAAGTTTGCGTGATAAAGCCTTCTACAGTTGAAGATGCGAGAGAGATTTCAGATACATTACTAAGTGGACGTGCAGTAGTACTTAACCTAGAAGGACTTCAAGTAAATGTTGCCCAAAGAATTATTGATTTTACCTCTGGTTCTTGCTATTCCATTAATGGGAATTTACAAAAAGTATCTGGCTATATATTTATTATTACTCCTGAAGCAGTAGATATATCAGGAGATTTTCAAGATTTGTTTAGTGGCAGTAATTTCGATGTGGCTGCATTTCAGTCATAGGTTTTTATTATGACCAAAGAAGAACAACTACTTGAAAAACGATTTCTTGAACTTGCCAATACTACATATCAAAAAGATATTCCATTGTACACAGATTTTCTGACATTAAATGAACAAGATATTTTTCTGAGATTAAAGGCAAAGCTCCCACCTATTTATACTTCATTAGATGGCGGCTATCCTCTGGCTGAAAGGAAAATGGTTTGTTTTTTACCAGATAAAGAAATATTCTATCAAAATCCACCAATAAGAACCATAGAGTTATTACCAGTAAATGCTAAGTTTTCTGATGTTTTAACTCATAGAGATTATCTTGGTGCACTTATGAATTTAGGGATAGAAAGAGCGGTATTAGGAGATATTGTTTTTGATGAAAAAGCCACTTTTCTTTTTTGTAAGGAGAATATGGTGGATTATATTATTGAAAATTTATCTTTTATTAAACATACAAATATTAGTTGTAAAGAAGTGGAACTTACAGAACATGAATTTTCCGTAAAATTTGAGGAAATAAAGGGTTCCGTTGCAACTACAAGATTAGACAGCGTATTATCTTTAGCCTTTACTGGCTCAAGAAGTAAGCTGTCTGCCTATATAGAGGGCAAAAAGGTGTTTGTAAATAGCCGATTAATCGAATCAAATAGTTATATGTTAAAAGATAATGATATTGTATCCGTTAGGGGACTTGGAAAGTTTGTTTTCAAAGAAACCCTTGGATTAACAAAAAAAGGAAGAAGTTATATTACTTTAAAAAAATACATTTAAGAGGAGAATAAGATGCTTACACCAATTGATGTTGAAAGAAAAGTATTTAAATCTGGAATTGGATATGATAAAAAGGATGTTGATACCTTCCTAAGTGATATTTGTGATAGCTATGAAAAGACATATAAAGAAAATATGGAGTTGCAAAAAAGGATTGAAGTCTTAAATAATGCATTGCAGCATTATAAAGTGATTGAAAAATCTTTACAAAAAGCACTTGTACTTGCTCAAAAGGCGGCAGATGAAACGAAGGAAACAGCTAGAACATCGGCTAGAATGATTGAGTCAGAGGCACGTACAAAAGCTAAAAGTATTGTTTCAGATGCACAAAACGAGCTTGAAGCCATAAACAATAAAACCCTTGCTTTATTAACTCAATATGATTTGTATAAGGCACAATATAAGCAATTAGCTAGGACCCAATTAGAATTATTAAAAAGTGGTAGTTTTGATTTAAAGTCTGCAAGTATACATGAGATATCTAAAGCAAATGAAGAAGTAGCTGTAAGTAAGGAACAGGAGTAAATTATGTCTGAGAGAATTGCAATTCATTACGAGAACTCTTCCGCTAGCTCAAACAAGCTGCTATATGATATTGTTATAGAAAACACTTATGAACCATTGCTAGATGAATTAACTAAATTATCTATTGATAAAAGAAAGCTATGTATCGTTTCCGATACGAATGTAGAAGCTATTCATGGAAATGAAGTATTAGAATTATTGAAACCATATGCAAAAGAAGTGATTTTATTTTCTTTTCCTGCTGGAGAAGAGAACAAAAACTTACAGACAGTACAAGAACTTTATGAGACATTAATATTAAATCGATTTGAACGAAGTGATATGCTTCTAGCTTTAGGTGGTGGAGTAGTAGGCGATTTGACGGGATTTACAGCTGCTACTTATTTGCGAGGCATTGATTTTATACAATTACCGACTTCTCTTTTAGCCCAAGTAGATAGTAGCATTGGTGGAAAGACAGGAGTAGATTTTAATCAATTTAAAAATATGGTAGGTGCGTTTTATCAACCTAAATTAGTTTATATGAACTTATCTACACTTTCTTCTTTACCAGAAAAAGAATATTATTCAGGCATGGGAGAAATTATTAAGCATGGATTAATAAAAGATAAGGATTACTTCCTTTGGATTCTAAAAAATGCAAATGAAATTAAGTCAGGAAATCTATCTGTAGTAGAAGAGATGATTTCAAGAAGTTGTAAGATAAAAAGAGATGTTGTAGAAAAAGATCCAAAAGAACAGGCTGAAAGAGCACTTTTGAATTTTGGTCATACCCTAGGACATGCAATTGAAAAACTTATGGATTTCTCACTTCTTCATGGAGAATGCGTTAGTATAGGAAGTATATTAGCAAGTTATATTTCTTATGAGAGAGGCTTTATTTCAAAGGAAGAGTTAGATTCAATTTTGATGCTTTTCAATGAATTTTCTTTATTAGAGTATTCTATGGATTTAAGCCCTGAAGAAATCATAATAGCTTCTAAGAATGACAAGAAAATGGAAAATGGAATGATAAAATTTATTTTATTAAAAAATATAGGAAATGCTTATATTGATAAAACGGTTACTGATGCAGAGATGCATGATGCTGTTTTAAGCTACTCAAATAAATAGACAAAAACGTATGCAAGGAGACATAATGTGAAAAAGAAATTCGGGATTCTAGTTATAGCTATCTTAGTTATAATTGATCAATTAACAAAATATTTAGCCATTCAAAACTTAAAAGATCAAGCTCCAATTATTATTATAAAAGATGTTTTTCAATTATTTTATCTAGAGAATAGAGGAGCAGCATTTGGAATATTACAAAACAAAGAATGGTTTTTAACGATTGTACCTGCTTTGATTTTAGCAGCTATTTTTTATATTGTTTACAAACTTCCAGACGAGAAAAAATATATTCCTCTTTATTATATATGTCTTTTTATTTCAGCTGGGGCGATAGGGAATTTGATTGATCGCGTTCGTTACTCTTTTGTAGTTGATTTTTTCTATTTTGAATTAATTGATTTTCCAGTATTTAATATTGCTGATTCTTATGTTTCAGTAGCTGCTATAATTTTAGTTCTTTTAGGCTTTTTCTATTACAAAGATGAAGATTTTGAATTTCTCAAAAGTAAGAACAAGAAAATGTCTTCTAAAGAGGAAGAGTAAATGATTGATTATGGTGAATTAAGAGAATATGTAATAGAGGAAGCAGACGAAAATCAGAGAATTGATCTTTATCTTTCTTTGATTGATGATACGTTATCTCGCTCTTATATTCAAAAGCTCATCAAAGAGAAGATGGTTTTTGTCAATGAAAAGGAAATAAAAAATAATTATAAAACATCTAAAGGTGATCAGATTAAGTTATATTTACCTAAGGCCAAGGAGTTAGACATTATACCTGAAAATATTCCTTTAGACATTATTTTTGAGGATAAGGATATCATTATAGTAAATAAGCCAAAAGGAATGGTTGTTCATCCAGCTCCTGGACATCCAGGCGGGACTTTAGTTAATGCACTTCTTTATCATTTTAAAGATAATCTTTCAACTATTAATGGAGTTGTGCGCCCAGGTATTGTCCATCGAATTGATAGAGATACTACAGGTATCCTTGTTGTATGTAAAAACGACAATTCACATAAAAGTATTTCAGATCAACTAAAGGTTCATTCAATCACCCGGAAATACCATGCGATTGTTTATGGTAGATTAAAGGAAGATGAAGGAACTATAAACGCCCCTATTGGGAGGCATTCAGTTGATCGAAAAAAAATGGCTATTAACCAGAAGAATGGAAGAAATGCTATTACACATTACAAAGTTCTAGAATATCTTAATGGGTTCACCTACATTGAATGTACTTTGGAGACAGGGAGGACTCATCAAATTCGTGTTCATATGGCAAGTTTATATCATCCTATTTTAGGAGATACTGTATATGGACCTTCCAACAGTCCTTTTTCATTGGACGGACAAACTTTGCATGCAAAAGTATTAGGGATTATTCATCCGACAACAGGTTCTTATATGGAATTTGAAGTTCCACTTCCTTCTTATTTTTCTGAATTATTAAATAAATTAAGAAAATAAACAGAAAGTCATATAATATTTAGTGACTAATTCTGGAATTTACGATATAATAAAGTATAAATACTTGCTTGCAAGTGTATTTTTACGAAAGTGATTAGGAAGGAGCGTTTATATATGAATGATAATTTACTAATTACAATAGCAAGGCAATATGGAAGTGCTGGAAGAGAGATAGGCAGAAAGCTTGCGACCGATTTGGGGGTTAAATGCTACGATAAAGAACTTTTATCAGTGGCATCAAAGGAAAGCGGAATGTCACAAGAATTATTTGAGACACATGATGAGAAACCTACAAATAGCTTTTTGTATTCTTTAGTGATGGATACCTATTCACTAGGTTATTCTACATCTTCTTTTGTTGATATGCCTATTAATCATAAGGTGTTTTTAGCTCAATTTGATGCTATTAAAAAGCTAGCTTCTCAGGAGTCTTGTGTTATGATAGGGCGTTGTGCAGATTATGCACTTGAAGAATTTCCAAATGCTATTTCTATCTATATTCATGCAGACTTAGAGAAACGAATTCCACGAATTATGAGGCTTTATGATCTAAAAAAAGAGAAAGCAAAAGAAGTGATATTAAAAACTGATAAGAAGCGTTCTAGCTACTACAATTATTATTCCAACAAAAAGTGGGGAGAGGCGAAAGAATATGACCTTACCATTGATAGTGGAGTGTTAGGTGTAGATGGTACAATGCAACTGATTAAAGATTATATTGAAATTAGAAAACAAAAGATTGAGTTTAAGTAAATTCTTATTGTAATATTGTGAGAGTAATGTTATAATAATGACACGACGGTTCATAATGTGGAACGATAGGAAGTGGAAAAGTGTCTGAAAAAGGTGTACAAGTCATTGATAGAGCATTTGACATAATTGAATTATTAGCAGTTGAGCCAGGCGGTCTGGGAGTTTCTGACATTGCTCGAAGATTAGCATTGAATAAAAGTACCGTTCATCGTATTTTAAATGCTATAACAGAGAGAGGATATCTTGAAAAGACAGTAGAAGGTACTTATAGACTTGGTATTCAATTTGTTGAGCTTGCCAGTACTAAATTAAGTGATATTGAATTGACAACAGAGGCAAAACCATATCTGTATGAGTTGACCAATAAATTGGGTCAATCTTCGCATTTAGCCATTTTAGATGGTAGCGATGCGGTATATATTGACAAAGTTGAGGTTACAAAAAATTTAAGATTATACTCACAGATTGGAAAGAGAATCCCTGTCTATTGTTCAGGTTTAGGGAAAAGTTTATTACTAGATACAGAAGATAGTATGATTCTTTCGATTTTAAGTAGCCAGAAGATGAACAAGTTTACAAACACTACTTTAACTACACCACAAGCCGTATTAAAAGAAATTCAAGAAGCTAGGGTAACTGGATGGACCATTGATGATGAAGAGCATGATGAAGGAATTCGTTGTGTAGCAGCTCCCATTTATGATTTTACAGGGAAAATCATCGCGTCAGTAAGTTCTGCTGGTCCAAGCAATATCTATACGAAAAGCAAAGATGAAGAAATAAGTAAACTTGTTATGGAAGCTGCTTATGAAATTTCTGTTCGTATGGGTTATAAGAAAAAGTAAAAAGGAGAATGAACATGGAAGTGAGAACAGCCGCAAGTCCAAAAGACGTGAAATTTTATACAACGGATCGTCTAAGAGAAGAATTTTTAATTCAAGATTTATTTGCATCTGATGAAATCAAGCTTGTATATAGTCATATTGACCGTATTATTACAGGTTCCGCAGTTCCTGTAAATAAAGAGCTTGTATTAACAGCTGGAGATGAATTAAGAGCAGAGTATTTCCTTCAAAGAAGAGAAATGGGTGTTATTAATATTGGTAATAAAGGTATTATTACAATAGACGGAAAAGAATATACTTTAGAAAATAAAGATGGAATTTATATCGGAATGGGTTCAAAAGACATTTCCTTTAAGAGTGTAAATAAAGATGAACCTGCAAAATTCTATATAAATAGTGCACCAGCACATATGACTTATCCAACTGTTTTAATCAAACCTGAAGATTGTGTAAGTGCTGAATTAGGTACAATGGAAGAAGCAAATCATAGAGTAATACGTAAATATATTCTTCCAGGCCAAGTTGAAAGCTGTCAATTAGAAATGGGTATGACAACTTTAAAACCAGGAAGTGTATGGAATACAATGCCTACTCATACACATGATAGAAGAATGGAAGTTTATTTATACTTTGATGTTCCAGAAGATGCAATTGTTTTCCATTATATGGGCGAACCATCTGAGACACGTCATCTTGTAATGAGAAATCAAGAAGCTGTTATTTCCCCTAGCTGGTCTATTCATTCTGCATCAGCGACTCGTGCTTATACCTTCATATGGGGTATGGTAGGAGAAAACCAAGATTTTGATGATATGGATCATGTTGCCATGAAAGATATTCGTTAAAAATAGATAAAAATAAATTTATAATATGGAGGTAATTTATATGAACATTTTAAATAGTTTTTCCCTAGAAGGAAAAGTTGCATTAGTAACAGGTGGTTCTTATGGTATCGGATTTTCAATCGCATCTTCTTATGCGAAAGCAGGTGCTAAAATCGTATTTAATGACTTAAATCAAGAATTAGTAGATAAAGGTCTAGCTGCATACAAAGAAGCTGGAATCGAAGCTCATGGCTATGTATGTGATGTTACAAATGAAGATCAAGTAAACGCTATGGTAGCTCAAATCGAAAAAGAAGTTGGAGTAATTGATATTCTTGTAAACAATGCAGGTATTATCAAACGTATTCCAATGATAGAAATGACAGCTGCTGAATTTAGACAAGTTATCGATGTAGATTTAAATGCACCATTTATTGTTGCAAAAGCTGTAATTCCTTCAATGATTAAAAAAGGACACGGAAAAATCATTAACATCTGTTCTATGATGAGTGAATTAGGACGTGAAACAGTATCTGCTTACGCCGCTGCAAAAGGTGGTCTAAAAATGTTGACAAAAAATATTGCTGCTGAATATGGCGAGCATAACATTCAATGTAATGGTATTGGACCTGGATATATTGAAACACCTCAGACTGCACCAATTCGTGTAGCTGGACATCCTTTCAATGACTTTATTATTGGTAAAACTCCAGCAGCTCGTTGGGGTACACCAGAAGATTTAGAAGGACCTTCAATCTTCTTAGCTTCAGATGCTTCTAACTTTGTAAATGGACATATCTTATATGTTGACGGTGGTATTCTTGCTACAATAGGAAAACAACCTGCTGCAAATTAATAAAACTAAAACCTTGGCTTACTTTATATTGGTAAGCTAAGGTTTTACCTTTTTTTATTATAGATATTTTTTTAAGACATTCGAGGAGGATTTGCTATGAGTTTTCTATTGGACGGGATTTTATCAATTACTTGGCAACAAATTATAATGTATGTAATTGGGTTTATTTTGATTTATCTAGCAATTAAAAAGGAATTAGAACCATCCTTATTACTTCCTATGGGTTTTGGTGCAATTTTAGTAAATATACCTGCTTCTGGTGTATTAAACCAAACCATGACGGGAATCGGTGAAGTAAACGGTATTATACAATGGCTCTTTGAAGTTGGTATTGAAGCTTCTGAAGCATTGCCTATCTTATTATTTATAGGTATTGGTGCAATGATTGACTTTGGTCCACTACTATCTATGCCCATTATGTTTTTATTTGGTGGGGCAGCACAATTTGGTATCTTTATGGCAATGACCTTTGCTGTTTTATTAGGTTTTGATTTAAAGGATGCAGCTTCTATCGGTATGATAGGTGCGGCAGATGGTCCTACATCTATTTTAGTTTCACAAATTTTAGGTTCAAATTATGTTGGAGCGATTGCGGTTGCGGCGTACTCTTATATGGCTTTAGTTCCCATAATACAACCTATGGCGATTCGCCTTGTAACGACAAAAAAAGAACGATTAATTCGTATGACTTATAACCCACAGTCTGTATCTAAGACTACCAGGATTTTATTTCCTATTATCGTTACATTTATTGCAGGATTTGTAGCCCCTGCATCTGTATCATTAGTTGGATTTTTAATGTTTGGAAACTTACTAAGAGAATGTGGAGTATTAAATACCCTTTCAGATGCTGCTCAAAATATGCTTACTAACTTAGTTACCCTATTATTAGGGATCACTATTTCATTTAGTATGACAGCAGAAGCATTTGTATCAGTTAATACAATACTAATTATGGCAATTGGTTTATTTGCATTTGTATTTGACACAATTGGTGGTGTACTATTTGCAAAATTCCTAAATCTATTTTTAAAGAAAAAGATCAATCCTATGGTTGGAGCTGCAGGTATATCAGCATTCCCAATGGCAGCTAGAGTTGTTCAAAAAATGGGATTAAAAGAAGACTCTAGCAATCATCTTTTAATGTACGCGATTGGAGCGAATGTATCAGGTCAAATTGGATCTGTTGTTGCAGGTGGAATTATATTAAACTTATTAGCGAATATGATTGGTTAAATATTGGTCTTGAAAGGAGTTTCATATGAATATTAATACTATTGATTTACTAGCATCACTTAATATTATGTGGATGGGAATGGTTGGTTTATTAACAGTTATGATTGTGATTGCTTTAATTGTTGTTTTATTAGGTAAGGTTGATTCTAAAAAAGTAGTAGAAGATTAATCAAAAACATAAGGTCAAGTCCTGCGTATTGTGGAGCTTGACCTTTCCTTATAGTCGAGGAGGTAGAATATATGAGAATAGTTATAATTGGTGCAGTTGCGGCTGGAACATCCGCGGCAGCAAAAGCAAGAAGAAATAATGAAGATGCAGAAATAGTTATTTATGATAAAGATAGTTTTATTTCCTATTCAGGTTGTGGTATGCCATATTATATAGGTGACGAAGTGGAAAGTGCAGACGATTTAACTCCACGAGATCCTGACTTTTTCAAATCTAAATATAATGTAGATGTATTCATTTCTCATAAAGTTCTGGCTATTAACCCTGAAAATCAGACCTTGGAGATTGAAAATATGTCAACACAGGAAGTTTTTATAGATAACTATGATAAGCTTGTTATAGCAACTGGAGCAACGGCTTTTATACCAAATATCAAAGGTGCAAATAAAAAGCATGTGTTTAGTTTGCGTAATATCATTGATATGAACCGAATTAAAACTTATATTAATGAAATCCAAATTAAATCTGCTGTAATTGTTGGTACAGGATTTATAGGACTAGAAGTTTGTGAAAATCTCAAAAAGCTTGGGATTCATACAACTTTAATTGAAATGTTAGATCAAGTTACTCCTGGATTAGATAAAGATATGGCTGTACATGTAGAAGATGAGCTTGTTAAACAAGGGGTTGATGTTTATACTGACCTTTCTGCAAGTGAAATTACCGATACAAGCGTGATCTTATCAAATGGAAAAGTAATCGAAGCAGATTTTGTTCTTCTTTCTACAGGTGTAAGGCCTAATACTGAACTTGCTGTGAAAGCTGGCGTAGAACTTGGAATTACAAAAGCTATAAAAGTAGATGAAAGAATGAGAACTAATATTGAAAATATCTATTCTTGTGGTGATTGTACAGAACAATTTTCTGTAGTAACAGGCAAGCCAATTTACCGTCCTTTAGGCTCTACTGCAAATAAAATGGGTAGAATAGCAGGAGATAGCCTTACAGGAGGAGATTTAACCTTTAGAGGTGTTCTTGGAACAGGAATTTTCAAAATCTTTGATAGGACAGTAGCCCAAACTGGATTAACTGAAAAAGAAGCTAAGGCAGAAGGATATGATGTAGTTGTTTGCCATAATATAAAACCTAATAAACCTGAATACATGGGTGGTAAGGAAATGGTGATTAAGGGAATCGCTGATAAAGGAACTGGAAGGCTTTTAGGGGCTCAAATTGTAGGATTTGAAGGAGTAGATAAGAGAATTGATGTATTTGTTACAGCAATTACTTTTAAAGCCAAGGTAGAAGATTTATTCCACCTTGATTTAGCTTATGCACCTCCTTTTTCTACTACAAAAGATCCTGTTATGTATACAGGGATGATTCTTGATAATGCCATAAATAAGGGTAGAAAATTAATAACCTCAGATGATTTAGATGCCCTTATAAAGTCAGGAAAAAAATATACATTAATTGATGCAAGGGTTAATGCTCAATATGAAAAAGGTCATGTTGAAACAGCCCAAAATTTACCTCATTCTAATTTAAGAGATTCATTAGGAGAGCTAGATCAAGACACCATAGCCATTACCTATTGTAACAAAGGTGTAACTGGAAATGCTGCACAAAACATCTTGTTAAATCGTGGTTTTAAAGAAGTTTATAACCTTTCTGGGGGCCACAAACAATTTGATAAAACCCATAAGAATATAAAGAAAGAGGATTAATAGAATGAAGATAGGTGCATTAGAAGCAGGTGGAACGAAAATGGTATGTGCAATCGGTAATGAAGATGGCAAAGTAATTGATCGAATATCCATTCCTACAGAGTCTCCAGAGATTACGATGCCTCAAATTATTTCTTATTTTAAGCAACATTCAATTCAGGCTTTGGGTGTTGGATGTTTTGGTCCCATAAACTTAAATAAAAATTCAGATACTTATGGATATATAACGAGTACACCGAAGCTTAAATGGCGTAACTTTAATATTGTAGGTGAACTGAAAAGTGCCTTACAAGTTCCAATCGGATTTGATACCGATGTGAATGGTTCCGTTCTTGGTGAAGTAACCTTTGGTTGTGGAAAGGGTCTAGACAATGTAATCTATATAACAGTTGGTACAGGAGTAGGTGTAGGGATATATTTAAATAATCAGCTACATCATGGTATGGTTCATCCGGAAGCAGGTCATATTCTACTGAGTAAGCATAAAAATGATGCTTATGAGGGAAAATGTCCTTATCACAAAACTTGTTTAGAAGGTTTAGCTGCTGGCCCAGCCATTGAAGAACGCTGGGGTGCAAAAGCAATTGAATTGAAAGAAAAGTCAGAAGTATGGGATTTGGAAGCTTTTTATCTTGCACAAGCAATCGTTAATTATATAGTGATACTTTCACCCAATAAGGTGATTTTAGGTGGAGGAGTAATGCATCAGGAGCAGCTATTTCCTCTTATTCGAAACTATGTAGTAGAACTTTTGGCTGGTTATATTAATTCGAAGGAAATCGAGGATATAGACAATTATATTGTAGGAGCAAGTTTAAACGATGATCAAGGAATCATGGGATGCTTGCAACTTGGAAAATTAGAATTAGTGAACGTATAAAAATAAAATATGCATCTGTGAACGCATAAAGTAAAAATATGCATTCGTAGGTGCATAAAATTGTTTTATGCACTTGCCGATGCATAAATATTGCATTTTATTA
>CAYYVJ010000060.1:0-1597 GCA_964475115.1 uncultured Lachnospiraceae bacterium | reverse complement strand
CATTTTATTATAGATATTATTAAATTCCTATTTCTACAATCATTTACTAAAAAAACTAAAAATACACAGGTATTAGAAAGAAACGCTTTCTTCCTGGATCAACTTTTTCACATTTTTTCTTTAATAGGGATTGCATACTGGTTAGAAGTAAATACTTTGGCAATATATGAATGGAAAGTAATAAAGGATTTCTTTGATGTTGTGGGATTATCAGAAGTTTTACTATTATCATGGATTCTTGCCTTATTAATAATACAAAAACCAGCAAATATTATAACGCAGAAATTGCTAATTATTTATAAACCCAATAACAAGGACATAGACAAAAAGAATGACAATAATGCTGGAAGATTTATTGGTACAGTAGAACGAATTATAATGTTAATATTTATATCTATAGGCCAATATTCCGCAATCGGTTTAGTTTTAACAGCAAAATCTATAGCTAGGTATGATCGAATAGCTAAGGAACAAAATTTTGCAGAATATTACTTATTAGGAACATTAATAAGTACAGTGATAGCGATAGTTACTGCCTTGATTATTTAGAGTTTTTGGAAGGGAGTTGAGCTTTGAAATATGTATGATAAAGTAACGGAAAAAGATATCAAAAGAATGGAAGAAGAGATTGAGCATCGTAAAATTGTGATTCGAAAGAAAGCCATCCAAGACGTACAAGAAGCGAGAGCGCATGGTGATTTAAGCGAGAATTTTGAATATAAGGCGGCTAAACAATATAAGAATCAGAATGAGAGCAGGATAAGATATCTTGAAAAAATGATAAAAACAGCGAAGATTATATCTGAATACTCAAAAGAGGATGAAGTTGGTGTAAATAATCTTGTAACAATCTATATACCTGAAGATGATGTTGAAGAGACCTATAAGATAGTGACAACCGTAAGAGCAAACTCGATAAAAGCATTGATTAGCATTGATTCCCCACTGGGAAAGGCTTTATTACATCATAAAGTAAATGAAAAAGTAAGTGTAAAAATAAATGATGCCTATTCGTATGATGTTATAATAAAAAAGATTGATAAAGTACAGGATGATGGGACGGATACGTTGAGAGGATTTTAAAAGCTTGATAGAGAAACAGGAATTTGTAGCAAAGATTATTTAAGAGGGTGAGTTTAATGAATGCATTTCTGACAGTAGTACCACTTATACTTATAAGGTTCGGACTTTTAAGCATATTAGACAAGGAGGCGTTAAAACGTGCGGCTTTCTTTGCTCCGTTGATTGGAAAAGAAAAGACGGCATACTGGTTTTATCAGTTTTCAAATATTCTGTTTATTGTATATCTATGCTTCCTCAAGATTACGGATGATCCATACTGGCTTTATGTAGGTTTGGTGATATATGGATTAGGTGTTTTATTGTGTCTAGTATCTGTATTAAATTTTGCAAAACCTACGGTAAATGGTATCAATCTCAAAGGACTCTACCGTTTTTCCCGCAATCCGATGTATGTTGCATATTTTATTTATTTTCTTGGTTGTGTGGTGCTTACTCAGTCGTTGATATTGCTTGGAATACTATTAGTTTTTCAAATTTCAGCGCATTGGATTATCCTATCGGAAGAAAGATGGTG
>CAYYVJ010000059.1:0-13536 GCA_964475115.1 uncultured Lachnospiraceae bacterium | reverse complement strand
TACTTTCCTTATAATGATTACGATGATTTTGGAGTCTCTAGAAGTTATGGATATAAAAGAAATCATTTGGGACACGATATGATGGGGCAGGTTGGAACTCCTGTAATAGCTGTAGAGTCAGGATATGTTGAAGCCTTAGGCTGGAACAAATATGGGGGTTGGAGAATCGGTATTCGAAGTTTTGATAAAAAAAGATACTATTATTACGCCCACCTAAGAAAAAACTTTCCTTATGTTAAAACACTAGAAGAGGGAAGTGTTGTCCAAGCAGGAGATGTAATAGGATATCTTGGAAGAACTGGTTATAGTAGTGTGGAAAATACAAATAACATACATACTTCTCATTTACACTTTGGTCTGCAACTAATATTTGATGAATCACAAAAAGAAGGCGTTAATGAAATCTGGGTTGATTGTTATAACCTAGTGCGTTTTTTGTATAAAAACCGCTCAGAAACAATTAAAAATCAGGAAACAAAAGAATGGTATCGGATTTATAATATGAAAGACCCGGCAGTGAAAGAGTATTTAAATTTGGAGTAGTTTTATAATCCCAAAAGCCATGTAATCTGCCATTTGCATTGCTTCGTCTTGCATGGCATCGTATTGGTTTATGCTATCAGTGTATTTCCCTGAAAGAAGCTGTATAAAATCAAGTTCAATCATTTCCAAATGGGAATAGAATAGAGATTGCCAAGTGTTTTTACTCCAATAAGGATTTGAGTGCTGTAAGAAACTCGAAATATCATCTGAATTTGCATACCATTTTTCACGTTCTTCTTTTGCTGCTTTTGTATCCCTGGCCTTGATTGCATTTAAGAATCCTGCCCCAGTAAGAAGATGTTCTGTTAGTAGTTTTTGAAAGGTCATAGCCATTTGAGCACCGAATAAAGGATTGAATGCCTTTGCAAAGTCAACAGGATTTTCTAAAAGACGTTTTGTTACAGCGTCTAAATTTTTTAAATCAAAAGCTGTGCTTATAAGAGAAATTGGTGTTAAATGATACGAGATAAACGTTCAATGGCTTCCTGAATTTTATTTCCATCGATTCCAGAATAATTAATTACGATAATATGCTCTATTTGTCTTTTGTCCGTGTAATAATATTCGGATAAGCAGGATATTCTAAGTCCTTCCTTGGCAGCAGCCTCCTTAAGACGCAAATCATCTATATCAGTTGTAACCTTCATAAGAAAATGAAGTCCTGCATTTTCTTCATGTATGGTTACTTTTCCCCACAAAGGACTGTTTTTTATGGCACTAATTACAAGATCTCTTTGTTTTTTGTAAAAGTTGCGCATTCGATTAATGTGTTGCTCAAAATAACCGTTGGCAATAAATTTTGCCAATGCATGTTGGTCGAAGGTAGGGACAGTATTAGAATAAAAATTCATAGTATCTTTATAAAGCTCCATTAGATGAGCCGGTAAAATCATATAACTAATACGAATGGAAGGAGCAATACTTTTGGAAAAAGTATTCATATAGATAACTTTGTGATTCGTATCAATGCTTTGTAATGCTTGTATCGGCCTACCAGTAAAGCGAAATTCACTATCATAATCATCTTCTATAATGTAACGGTTTGAATTTTTATTAGCCCAGTTTAATAGTTCTTGCCTTCTTTTAATAGGCATGACAATTCCAGTAGGAAAATGATGAGAAGGAGAGATATGAACGACAGTGGCTTTACTGGATTTTAAATGTTCAATAGACAAGCCGCTTTTATCCATATTTATAAATTCACATTTGGAATCAAAACTTCTATAAATATCTGCTACTTTCTTGTATCCAGGATTTTCCACAGCAAAAATATTATCTCTTCCGAGAAGTTGAATAAGAAGTCCGTATAAATATTCTGTTCCAGCCCCTACAATAATCTGATCTGGAGATACATTTATTCCTCTAAAAGAATATAAATAGTCTGCAATTGCATTTCTTAATTTGGCGACACCATTGTAAGGAGGTGCCATTAAAAGTTCTTCATTATGCTCAGATAAAACTTCACGCATTAGTTTAAGCCAAGTAGAAAAAGGAAAATTACTAGCGTGAATACTATTGGTGCGAAAATCCATGAAATAGTCTACTTTTTTCGTGTCTAAAATAGATGCTTCTCTTTTAGGAAGCTGTGCCAAAGGTATTTGCTTTTCTAGGGAACTAACAAAATATCCTTTTTTTTCTACAGAATAAATATATCCTTCTGATATAAGCTGAGCGTATGCATTTTCTATCGTTACTATGCTGATCTTTAAATGTTGTGCAAGACTACGTTTTGAAGGTAGTTTTTCTTTTGCTTTAATTTTGCCATCTAAGATATCCTTTTTTATACAACGATATAGATATTCATATAAAGAAGTAGAGCCTCTATTGCTAAAATCATATGTCAACATTGTAAACCTCTTTCTTTCAACTGGTATTGCTTGCATTTGGAAATAAGTAAAGAATGACAAGTCCACTTATACTATAATAGATGATATTGGAATTGTAAAGGGCGTTGAATGCTTGAGATAGCAATATTTGATTAGCAATAAGCAAGATATAAGGAGCAAAATAGTCTGATAATACTTATAATATGAGTAAATTAATAAATAAAGAATTCTCGAAAGAAGGGAAGGCTAAAATGAAGGATTGGCGATATAATAAAGAAAATGAAAAAGAGTGTAAGGAGAGGGCGAAAAGCCTAGTCTCTAAAATGACTTTAGAAGAAAAGGTATTTCAAACATTACACTCAGCAGCTACTATAGATAGGCTTGGAATTAAAGCATATAACTGGTGGAATGAAGCTTTACACGGTGTTGCAAGAGCAGGTGTAGCTACTGTGTTTCCGCAAGCCATAGGCTTAGCAGCAATGTTTGATGAAGATTTTATTGAAGAAGTAGCAGATGCTATTTCAACAGAAGCACGTGCTAAATTCAATATGCAACAAGCTTTTGGAGATACTGATATTTATAAAGGTCTTACCTTTTGGTCACCAAATGTTAATATTTTTAGAGATCCTAGATGGGGACGTGGCCACGAGACTTTTGGAGAAGATCCATATTTAAGTGGGAAATTAGGTGTGCGCTTTATTGAAGGGCTACAAGGTCATGATGATACATATATGAAGGTTGCAGCCTGTGCAAAGCATTTTGCAGTACATTCTGGTCCTGAAGATGAGAGACATCATTTTAATGCAGAAGTATCTTTACAAGATTTAAGAGAAACTTATCTGCCAGCTTTTGAGACTTGTGTAAAAGATGGAAAAGTGGAAGCTGTTATGGGGGCATATAATGCCGTTAACGGTGAACCATGTAGTGGTAGTAAGATGTTATTACAAGACATTTTGCGTGAGGAGTGGAAGTTTGAAGGACATGTTGTCTCAGATTGTTGGGCAATCAAAGATTTCCATGAAGGACATCGTGTAACAGCAGGACCAGTAGAATCAGTTGCGTTAGCAATGAATCAAGGTTGTGACTTGAACTGCGGAAACTTATTTGTCTATTTGTTAGAAGCTATAAAAAAAGGTTTGTTAGAAGAGGAAACACTTACAAAGGCAGTGGAACGATTGTTTACGACAAGAATGAGATTAGGCGAATTTGATGGACAAGACAAGGTTCCTTTTAGTAAGATTTCTTATAATGAAATCGACACAAAAGAAATGCGAGACCTAAACCTCAAAGCTGCTAAAAAAAGTATAACCTTACTAAAAAATCAAGATAATATGCTTCCTTTAGATAAAACAAAGATTAAAACAATAGGTGTAATTGGTCCTAATGCGAATAATCGAAAAGCTTTAGTTGGTAATTATGAAGGGACTTCCTCTCGTTATGTTACTGTGTTGGAAGGAATTCAAGACTATGTAGGAGATGACGTTCGTGTATTCTATTCCGAAGGTTGTCACTTGTTTAAAAATAAAGTAAGTGGTCTAGGCATAGAAAATGACCGTATTTCAGAAGTGAAAGGTGTATGTAATGAAAGTGATGTTATCGTGGCATGTTTTGGACTTGACCCTGGATTAGAAGGGGAAGAAGGCGATAGAGGAAATGAATTTGCAAGTGGGGATAAAGCAAATTTAAATCTTCCTGGAATTCAAGAAGAAGTTCTAAAGACGATCTATGCTAGTGGAAAGCCAGTTATTCTAGTTATGCTTTCAGGAAGCGCACTTGCTGTAAGTTGGGCAGATGAACATATTCCTGCAATTATACAAGGATGGTACCCAGGAGCACAAGGAGGAAGGGCGATAGCCGAAGTATTATTTGGTGAATTTTCTCCTGAAGGAAAACTTCCTGTGACTTTTTATAAAACCACAGAGGAGCTCCCTGACTTTAATGATTATAGTATGAAGAATCGTACATATCGTTATATGCCACAAGAAGCATTGTATCCATTTGGCTATGGACTAACTTATTCTGATTTTGTTCTAGACAATATAAAAATAGATTTATCAGAAATAGATGAAAAGAGTAATATTACTTGTACTTGTGATATAGAAAACCTTGGTGGTTTAGAGGGAGCACAGACGATTCAAGTTTATGTGAAATCAGTAAAAGAGAACACTCCTAATCCACAATTAAAAGCTCTGAAAAAGGTGAATTTAATGCCAGGGGAGTCTATGAAGGTAAATATTTCTATTCCAAGCAAAGCATTTGCCTTATATGATGAAAAAGGACAATTGTTATTAGAAAAAGGAGAGTATAAATTATACGTTGGAATGTCTCAGCCAGATTCAAGAAGTGTAAGCCTTACAGGAAAGACACCAGAAGTGTTTACAGTAAATATAAGCAAAACAGTTTATTTATAGGCAGGTGAGGTCGTATGTATTCAAGTGACTTTTATATTCCTCCGCTTATTGGGGAAGGAATGGTACTTAGATTTGGTAAAGGAACCGTTTTATGGGGGAAGGATATCCCCTATAGAAAGGTGGAAGTAGAGTTTCAAAGTCAATTTTATTCGGTTTTTGCGGATGAGGCAGGAAATTGGATTGTAAAGTTAGATGAATTAGAAGCAGGCGGTCCTTATGTGCTAAAGATAAAGGGTTCAAAAGACTATGTTGTTTTTGAAGCTTATGTAGGATATGTATTTCTATTAAGTGGTCAGTCCAATATGGAGTTGCCTCTTAATAGAGTACTAGACTTGTTTGAAGAAGAAGTAAGAAATATAAATAACCCATACATTCGCCAGTTTGCCATAGCTCAAGAATTTGATTTTACAAAAAAGCAGGAAGAAATAGAAGGTGGAAGCTGGAAAGCAGCCACTGGAGAAAATGTTATGGGCTTTAGTGCAGCAGGATATTTTTGTGCAGCAGAATTATATGAAAAATATAAAATGCCCATAGGATTAATTTATTCAGCTGTGGGTGGAAGCTGTATAGAAGCATGGTTATCAAAAGAAGTACTTCTGCCTATGAAGCATTATACTAAAACATTAGAACAATTTGATAAAGATCCTTTTGGCGTAAAGTTAAGAGAAAGAGACCTAAAAAAAGAACAGCTTTGGTATAATAAAGTAGAAAATGAGGATAAAGGGAAAAAAGGTGGTAAATGGTATCACAATGCTTTCGAACATGAAGATTGGTTCGAATGTCAGATGCCAGCAAATTTTCGTGAACTTGGTCTTGAGGATTTTAATGGTGTGCTTTGGCTCTATCATGAATTCAACCTTACAAAAGAGGAAGCTATGAGCAGTGAGATTCTTCTTAGACTAGGAACGATTGTAGATGCAGATGAGACCTATGTAAATGGGGAGTTGGTAGGTCAAACAGCATACTATTATCCACCTCGAAGATATTCTTTGAAAAAAGGTATCCTAAAAGAAGGGGAAAATAGCATTACCGTTCGAGTGATAAGTTGTAATGGAAAAGGTCGTTTTATTTCCGATATGCCATATTATCTTAAGATGGACCATAGTACTCTTGATTTAAGTGGAAAATGGTATTATAAAGTGGGGATTTCAATAGAAGAAAAAAAACCAGATGTCGTATTTCTACCATCGATGCCAGTAGGACTATATCACACTATGATATGGCCCATACGCAATTACACAATAAGTTCAGTCTTATTTTATCAAGGAGAATCGAATGTAAATAGAGCAGATAATTATGGAGAACTATTTAAAGAAATGATAAGATTATGGAGAGAAACATTTATCCAAAATAGATTGTCCTTTGTTTATGTTCAGTTACCAAATTATATAGATCCATTACTTGATGATGCCTCCGCAGAAGAAGAATTTGTTATTAAATGGAAAAGACTGCAGGATATTCAAGAGCAAATGGTAGAGGAAATCGATAATGTGGCTATGATTTCTACCAAAGATATTGGGCAAAACAATGAACTACATCCACAAAATAAGAAGGATGTGGGTAAAAGGCTTGCAGATGCTTTTAGTAAATTAGTACTTTAGAAGAGGAGTAATAGTGTATGGGATGGAATCAGGCATGGTTAAAATATAGTAAAAAAGAACATTATTCAGATAAAAAGTATTTAGAGCAAATAGTTGTATGTATAGAAAAAGAACAAACAAATCAAATTATTACAAATATTGTTGAGGAAATAAAACAAGCATGTGATAAAATGCTTGATTTAATACCTAGGATTTACTTTTGCGTGGATGAAAAAAAGATAGAAAACGATGGTTGTACTTTTTTACATATCAATCCCAAAGAAACTCTTTTGGGAAAAGAAGGATATAAATTAGAAACAATAGATCATAGTTTGTATGTCATAGCTGCTACTGATAAAGGATTATTGTATGGGGTCTTTCATTTAATCAGACTTATAAGTGTTGGAGAGTCTCTAGAAAAGCTAAATATTATTCAATTTCCAGACAATCCTCTTCGAATGATGAATCATTGGGATAATATGGATGGGACAATTGAAAGAGGATATTCAGGACAATCATTTTTCCTAAAAGAGGATAATGTATTAGTAAATGAAAGAACAAAGGACTATGCAAGACTTGCAGCTTCGGTAGGAATAAACGGAGTGGTTATCAATAATGTAAATGTAAGAAGTACCGCTACTGAATTAATTACTACTAAGTATTTCCGTCAATTACGTCAAATGGCTCTGCTTTTTGAAGGATATGGAATACAATTGTTTTTAAGTCTAAATTTTGCAGCCCCAATGGAAATTGGTGGTTTGTCGAGTGCAGACCCTTTAGAAAAAGAAGTGATTGACTGGTGGACTGCTAAAATGGATGAGGTATTTGGTGAAATACCAAATTTAGGAGGTTTTTTAGTAAAGGCAGATTCTGAAGGCAGGCCAGGACCATTTACCTATGGAAGAAATCATGCAGATGGTGCTAATATGCTTGCCAAGTTAGTAGAACCTTATAATGGACTGATTATATGGCGCTGTTTTGTATACAATTGTATGCAGGATTGGAGAGATATAAAAACGGATCGTGCAAGGGCAGGCTATGATAACTTTATGTCTTTAGATGGAACGTTTTTAGATAATGTAATTCTGCAGATAAAAAATGGACCTATGGATTTTCAGATACGTGAACCAATTTCACCTTTGTTAGGTGGGCTATGTAAGACAAATCAAATACTTGAAGTTCAGATTGCCCAAGAATATACTGGTCAGCAAAAAGATTTATGCTATTTAATTCCTATGTTTAAGGAAATACTTGGGTTTAAAACTTATTGTAAAGAGGAAGAAGACACAGTTGCTGATATAGTAAGTGGACGTAGTTTTTCTCAGACTAATTGTGGCATGGCTACTGTTTCAAATACGGGAGACGACTTTAACTGGACAGGAAATGATCTGGCAGCAGCTAACTTTTATGGATTTGGTCGCCTTAGTTTTCAAACTAGTTTAACAGCAGAAGAGATAGCGAAAGAATGGATAGCTATGACCATATCCACAGATGAAGAAGTGATGGAAGCTATAAAATGTATGCTCCTTACTTCAAGAAAAACCTATGAGAACTATACCTCACCCTTGGGGATTGGATGGATGGTAAATCCAAACCATCATTATGGACCTAATGTAGATGGATATGAATATGATAGATGGGGAACCTATCATAGGGCAGATTGTAAAGGTCTAGGAATAAATAGAGGTGAAAATGGAACTGGTTATGCAGGGCAGTATCATGAACCAAATGCTTCTAACTATAACTCTATCGAAGAATGTCCAGAAGAGTTGATACTATTTTTCCATTATGTACCTTATACCTATGAATTGAAAACAGGAAAAACATTAATTCAACATATTTATGATACCCATTTTGAAGGAGTAAAACAGGTGGAAGATTATAAAGAAAGCTGGATTTCTCTAAAGGAAAAGCTAGATTTAGATGTATATGAAAGAGTATTAGAACGATTTGATTTACAATTAAAAAATGCATTTGAGTGGCGTGATATAGTGAATTCATATTTTTATAGAAAATCTGGAATTTCAGATGAAATAGGACGAATAATCTATTAAATTTAAAAAAGTGGAAAGATAAGCTTATAATAAGCTATCTTTTCACTTTTTTTGAGAATGGATATTGATTATTTAGACAGAAAACGCTATAGTATAAGACAAGTATAAATATTTTGTCTGATAAAAAATCAAGAGGTACATATGAAAAAGAAACTTAATTTTAAGAAAAGTACAAAAGAATTAAAAAGAAACAAGTCAGTAAAAGAGAGCAAGGGAACTAAAGGGGGAAGAAGCTTTAACATTCGCTCCAAAATAATTCTTATTCTATTAGTTATGGGGATACTCCCTGTGGCATTATCTGGTTTTACTTCATATTTAAGTGCGAAGAATACTTTGTCTGAAAAATTAGAAGTAACTAGTGCACAAACCATACAAGAAGCATCTAGAGGAATTGACAACTACTTTACTGGAAAGATTCATTTAATGGAATTACTTGCTATGGATTCCAATATTGGTTCTGTAGAGAATAAAGTATATTTTGGTTCAGCACAAAAAGCAATAGGAAATCTTTATGATACTGATGATAATATTATGGGGGTATTTGTAGGAACGGAAACTGGTGGATTTTATGTTTATCCGGAAGCGCCGGATCTGAGGGAAGATTTTGATCCTAGGACGCGAGATTGGTATGTTCTTGCAATGGAGGCCCCTGGTGAAATGGTTTATACAAAGCCTTATTTAAGTGAGGCAGGAGGTCTCGTCCTAACCATGGCAAAGACTATTACTAAAAATAATAAAGTAATTGGTGTTCTGGGAATGGATATTGATTTGGCTGCTTTTTCTGCAGATTTGTCACAAGTTAAGGTGGGAAATCAAGGATTCGTATTTATTTCGGATTCAACTGGTTTTGTTGTTACTCATCCGGATAGCGCTGTAATAGCAACAAATATTTCAGGAGATATTCCAGAATGGGCTAGTGTAATTACAAATAGTACTGGAGTTATGGATTATCATCCTGAAAATGGTAACCCTGGTTTTATTGTTTATTTCACTAGTGAAATTACAGGGTGGAAGATTATGGCTGTTCTATATGACAGTGAACTAGCAGAAGATACTAAATTGATTTTAGCTACTACCATAGTAATGTTGATTTTAGTGGCAGTTTTTACTGTTATTGTTTCATTCTTATTTAGTGCTCCAATCGCTAAAAATATAAAAGCATTGGTAGAAGCGTTCAAAAAGGTTGCTAATGGAGACTTAACTACAAGAGTCAAGATTAATTCTAAGGATGAATTTGCTACACTTGGTTCGGATTTTAATGGAATGGTAGAAAATATATCCGAACTTATGATGAAAGTTAATGAGTCATCTATAACTGTACTTGATACTTCTGCTGTTTTGGCTTCTATATCTGAGGAAACTAGCGTTTCTATAAGTGAAGTTGCAAGAGCTATTGATGAAGTGGCACATGGCGCAAGTGAGCAGGCACAGAATTCGGCGGACGGTGCAACTAGCATTTCAGAACTTGCCGATAGTTTAAATCTAGTAGAAGATGCAACAAACCTAATGAGTGATTTAACAAATGATGCAAGTAAGCTTACCATTGACGGTTTAAATAAGATGAGAACTTTAATTGAAAAATCAAATGTTACAAAGGATTCTACTAAGAAAATTGCAGAGCTAATTGATGATATGAATGAAAGTACTAATAAAATAGACGAAATATCAGATACTATTTCTAAGATAACGGCTCAGACTAATTTGTTGGCACTAAATGCTTCTATAGAGGCTGCAAGAGCTGGAGAAGCAGGACGAGGGTTTGCAGTAGTGGCTGATGAAATTCGTAACCTAGCGGAGCAATCAAAAGCATCAACAGTAGAAATTAAAGAAATTATTGAAACAATTAAATCAAAGTCTATATTATCTGTTGAAGCAATGGAAGAAACAGAAAATAGTGTAGAAGAGCAAAATACGGTAGTAGTTGAAACACAAACCTTGTTTAATGAAATTACTAAAGCAGTTTCTGTATTAACAAGGAAAGTAAAAGAAGTAAGTGAATATACTCAGGATATTTCAATAAAAAAAGAAAATGTAATCGAACAAATCGAAAACATTTCTGCGATATCAGAAGAGTCTGCCTCAGCGTCTGAAGAAGTAACAGCTTCTACAGAACAAATTACAGTAACGGTAGATGAAATATCAAGATATGCAGGAGAGTTGCAGATGTTATCAGAAGATCTAAAGCAAAGAGTAAACAGTTTTACTTTTGAATAAAAATAGAATGAAAGAAAAGGGGCAGCTAAATGGGAATCGACTTAAAAGAAAAGACAAAAAGACAAATAGAAATAGAAGGCAATACCTATGATTATTATAGTATTCAAGCATTAGAAGCGGAAGGCTTTGATATTAAACATTTACCTTATTCTATACGTGTATTGTTAGAGGCTGTGTTAAGACAGTGTGATGATAAAGTTATTACAAAAGAACACATTCTAAACTTGGCTAATTGGACGAAAGGCTCATTTGAAGAAGGAGAGGTACCATTTAAACCAGCTAGAGTTATTTTGCAAGACTTTACTGGAGTTCCAGCAGTAGTGGACTTAGCATCTATGCGAGACGCTATGGAAAAAGTGGGTGGAGATGCAAGTAAGATTAATCCAGAAGTACCTGTGGATTTGGTTATTGATCATTCCGTTCAGATAGATTCCTATGGCAATGTTACATCTTTAGAGTTCAATGTAAAAAAAGAATTTGAAAGAAATATGGAAAGATATCAGTTCCTAAGTTGGGCAAAAGGAGTATTTGATAATTTCAATGTAGTTCCTCCTGCTACTGGTATTGTTCATCAAGTAAATTTAGAATATTTAGCAAAAGTTGTAATTGAAAAAGAGGAAGAGGGCAGAAACATCCTGTTTCCAGATACTTTAGTAGGTACAGATTCTCATACTACTATGATAAACGGTCTTGGAGTTCTAGGTTGGGGAGTAGGTGGAATCGAAGCAGAAGCAGGAATGCTTGGACAACCTTCTTACTTTACCATACCTGAAGTAGTAGGTGTACGTTTGGTAGGTAAATTAACACCTGGAACTACAGCAACAGATTTAGCATTAAAGGTAACTCAGCTACTAAGAAATAAAGGAGTAGTTGGAAAATTTGTAGAATATTTTGGTGAAGGTATTAGCCATTTACCTTTGGCTGATAGAGCAACAATTGCTAATATGGCACCAGAATATGGAGCAACCTGTGGTTTCTTCCCAGTTGACAAAGAAACTTTAGAGTATCTTCGTTTGACAGGGCGTTCTAAAAAACAACTTGCTCTTGTAGAAAATTATTTAAAAGCAAATATGATGTTCTATGAAAAGGGGCAGGAAGAACCAGCTTATTCGGAGGTTCTAGAATTAGATTTATCAACAGTGGTATCAAATTTATCTGGTCCTAAACGTCCTCAAGATTTGATTCCTTTAAGTAATATGAAAGAGGAATTTGTTAAGTCTTTAACTGCAGCAGTAGGACATAGTGGACATGGCTTACAGGAAGAAGATGTAAATAAAGAAGTTAATGTTAAACTAGCAGATGGAAGGACTAGTACTCTTAAGACGGGTTCTGTTGTAATTGCCTCGATTACTTCCTGTACAAATACTTCAAATCCATATGTAATGTTAGGGGCAGGATTATTAGCAAGAAATGCAGTGGAAAAGGGCTTGCAAGTACCTGCTCATGTAAAGACATCACTTGCACCAGGTTCAAAAGTAGTAACAAGTTATTTAGAAAACGCTGGTTTACAAGAATATTTAGATAAGTTAGGATTTAACACAGTTGGATATGGATGTGCTACCTGTATTGGAAATTCTGGACCTTTATTAGCAGAAATAGAGTCAGCTATTACAGAAAACGATTTATTAGTATCATCTGTGTTATCAGGAAATAGAAACTTTGAAGGGCGTATTCACCAATTAGTGAAAGCGAACTATCTTGCGTCTCCTATTTTGGTAGTTGCTTATGCATTAGCAGGAACAACCAATATAGATTTAGAAAGAGATTCATTAGGTAGAGATAGAAATGGACAAGACGTTTATTTGAAAGATATTTTACCATCTCCAAAGGAGATTAAGTCATTAGAAGAAAAGACTGTGACACCAGAGATTTTTGAAAGTGAATATAAGAAAGTATATTCAGATAGTCCTATGTGGTCTGCTATTAAAACAGATAAAGATCCACTATATGTTTTTGATAAGAATTCAACCTATATACAAAACCCTACATTTTTTGAAGATTTACCAAAAGAACCAGCAGGCATCCTTCCATTGGATAACTTGCGAGTAGTGGGTAAGTTTAAGGATTCTGTTACTACAGATCATATTTCACCAGCAGGTGCAATCGGAAAAAACACTCCAGCAGGGAAATATCTTTTAGAGCGTGGAGTAAAACAAGAAGACTTTAATACCTATGGTTCAAGACGTGGAAATCATGAAGTGATGATGCGTGGAACCTTTGCCAATATCCGTATTAGAAATCAAATTGCACTAGGTACAGAAGGTGGATACACTACCTACTGGCCAACCAAGGAAGTTATGCCGATCTATGATGCTTGCATGAAATACAAAGATGAAAATACAAATCTTATGATAATTGCAGGAAAAGATTATGGTATGGGGTCTTCAAGAGATTGGGCATCAAAAGGAACAAGCTTATTAGGCATAAAAGTAGTACTAGCAGAAAGTTATGAAAGGATTCACCGTTCTAATTTAGTTATGATGGGTGTATTACCTTTAGAATTTCTAAAAGGTGAATCAGCAGAGATTCTTGGCTTGACTGGTGAAGAAACTTATACCGTGGATTTACCTCAAAATGTAAAACCAAGAGAGATAGTTAAGGTAAGTGCTGTGAGCGAGAATGGAACAATAAAAGAATTCTCTGCATTAGCTAGATTTGATTCTAAAGTAGATATTGATTATTATCGTCACGGTGGAATTTTACAAATGGTATTACGCCAAAAGGCGTCCAACTAATAAGGAGGTACTACAATGGGTAAAAAATTAACAGATAAAGTAACGTGGGTTGGTAAAGTAGACTGGGAGTTAACACATTTTCATGGACAAGAATATTCTACTGGAAAAGGTTCTTCCTATAACTCTTATCTTGTAAGAGATGAAAAAACAGTATTAATTGATACTGTTTGGCA
>CAYYVJ010000058.1:0-13587 GCA_964475115.1 uncultured Lachnospiraceae bacterium | reverse complement strand
TCTTCGATTACATAGGTATCATTTTGCAAATAGTAGTTTTCCATAAATACTCTCCTTATACTTTTCTATATTGATAGGATAAATTTACCTAATCTTAAACTTGCATGTGTCTCTTAAGACTAAAGACGGAGATAATTTTGCTATCTCTCCTATTGAACCCTCTTCTGCTACAATTAAACGTATTAACTCGTTTGTAGCCATTGTTCCAAGTTCTGTAACCGGACTATGAATGGTTGTAAGAGGAGGAATGTGATAAGAAGACATTAAGATATCATCAAAGCCTATTACACTTACCTGATCTGGCACATGAAACCCCGCTTCCACAAGTGCACGAATACTTCCCATAGCCATATCATCATTTGCACAAAAGAAAGCATCTGGCAACTCAATTCCCTTAAGTAAAAGGATCCTCATCTCACTATAAGCTACTGCTTCTTCAAAATATCCCCTCAATATAATTTGCTCATCTATAGGAAGAGAGTATTTCTTCATTACTTCTTTATAGGCTGCAAATCTAGCTTCATCATCTAAATTGTCGATTCCATGTATATATCCAATTCTCCGATGCCCTTGCTTAATCAGATATTCTAATGCCAAGGTTGCCCCTTCCACATTATCTATCATCACACTAGACATTCTATCTCCAGAAAACTCCCTATCAATAAATACAATCGGTAATTTTGTTTCAGCAATTCTTCCCACATATTCATCATGAAGCCTTTCGTTTAATACAATTGCCCCTTCCACCCCGGAAGAAATTATCATACTATATATTTCTTCACTGGTATTTTCATTGCTTATATATATATTTAAAAGATATCCATTCAATTTACAATGTATATGGATTGACTGCATCAACATTCTATAGAAATCACCTTGGATACTGGGCAAAAATAAGCCAATCGTATTTTTTTTATTGGACTTTAAAAGCTTTGCATTAATATTAGGCACATATTTTAACTTTGCAACAGCATCTAAAACCTTTGTCCTTGTCTCTTGGCTTACCACATCTACCTCATTTAGTACATTGGACACCGTAGAAATCGCTACACCTGCTTCTTTTGCCACATCTTTTATTGTCACCATACTCTTGCTACCCCTCTATTTTTTATAATTCTTTCCACAAATTTATTATATAACCTACTTATAATAAAATCAAGAATAAAAACATTTTTATTGTTGATTTTAGGTCATTTTTCCAATTATAATTGTAATATTTAATAAACTTAAGGTTTTATGTTTACATAATTAGTAAAAACGTTTTTATATTAAATAAAAAAAGTCTTCGGCGTACAACGTATATACCGCTAACGGCCGCCGAAGGCTCTAGAGTTTCGCAAGCAAAACCTTTTTTTGTACCCTTCAATTTATTAAAAAAGAAGTGTTAATAACGATGTCATTACAATAATACTTATAATTGTGCTAAGGGAAGTCATAAAAGCAGAAGTCATTACGTCGCCTTTTATTTCACCAGTAAATCCTGGTATCATTGCTGCAATTGGTGAAAACAATACGATACAAAGCACTTCTTTTATCTGTTGTTCCAATGGGAAGAAAAAGAAAATACAAAGTGCTATCACTGTCATAATTGCATACCGAATCGCAAGATTAGAAATAACCTTTTTAATACGCCTTTTATCTAAATGAATCTCAAATCCAATTCCGATCATAAGCATAGCAAGAAAGGTGTTTGACTGTCCCACCACTCCAGTAAATGTTGTAATAGCTGATGGAAGTTTTAAATCAAGTAAACGTAAAACAAACATCAAAATGTAAACATCAAACAAAACGTTTTTGAACATGTTTTTAATAATATTTAAAACAGATACTTTATTTTTTTCGTCTACTAATGATTTAGCAATACTAAAATTAATTCCAGCAGCTCCAATTGCATTACCCAAATCAAACATACTGGTGGTCACTACTCCTTGTGGGCCTAAAAAGCTTGAAACATAAGGCAAGGTAAAGGCACCTATATTAAAGCTACCAATATTTAAAACATTAAATGCCTGATCTTTTTTCCCATGTTTCTTACCCGTTATCATTCCAATAATCGCACAAATCACATTAACCGAGATACCAATAAGAGCCAATAATATCATAGATGAATAGATTGTCATTTCATTAAAACTAGTAATAATAGCACATGGCAATGTATACCTTAACACGATCTTTGAAAAGATATGAAAATCTTCTTTCTTTACCCAGCCTATCTTTTTTATTAGATAGCCAGAAACCATAACAAGAATTAGAGAAATTGCGCGAATTAGTACCTCTAACATAAAATACCTCTTTTTTTATTTTATCGTTCTTTTATATAAGTCTAACTGTGTTTTATTTGATTTACCTATCAGATGTATTTTACTGCTGTTCCCGATGCAGTTACCATTAACATTCCATTATCAGCACCTAACACTTCATAATCAATATCAACTCCGACAACAGCATCTGCTCCTAGTTGTCTTGCGCGAGATTCCATTTCTTTTAAAGCATTTTCTCTAGCAGTAATTAATTCTTCTTCATAACTTCCTGAACGTCCTCCAAAAAAGTTTGATAAACCTGCTGCAAAATCTTTTATAAAATTCACACCTGAAACTACTTCTCCGAATACAATACCTTTATACTCTGTAATAGTTTTTCCCTCAATTGTAGGGGTTGTAGTTATAATCATATTATCTACCTCCATATTTTCTTTATTCTACTTTTTCTTGACTCTACGTGGTAAAAAATGCTCTGCCATTTTGTTTTTTCCGCGGCTTTTTATGTAAAAATATCCTATCACTGAAAATACTGCTGCACCAATAAAATTCACCCACAAGTCTTGCATGGTATCGATTAATCCAATGTCTATATAGCCACTCAAACCTAAAGATTGTCCATTTATTATAACTTCATTAATATTGTCTATGACAAAAACTTTGTTTCCACCAGCCGGGTCAAGAAGTACGGTCCTAATAGAATTAATTACTGTATCCTTTTGCATATCAAATCCAAGGAACTTATCTACTCCATATTCAAAAAACTCCCAAACCACACCAATTGTCATAGAAAAACAAAAGCCAACTGAAGATACAAAGGCTGGAGATAAATCAAACTTTAGCTTTTCTGTTCGGTTTAATATATCTACCAAAGAAAACCCAATGGCTGCAGCTAGAAAACCATTTATCGTATGAAGCATGGTATCCCAAAAAGGAAAAATAATATAATATTCATTTATTTCACCTAAGATTTCTGCTGCAAATATAAATAGCATAATAATGATTTCCATAGCATTTGGCAAATCAATTTTGAAGTTCATCTCAAAAGCACTTGGTAGCATCAAAAGAACCAATGTCAAAATGCAAAGAAATACATTTTCAAAGTTTCTGTTAAAAATCTGTGCAACCATGGTCACAAGAACAAGCATCCTCAAAACAAAATAACTATAAAATGTTATCTTTTCTTTGCGAATATGCCTATCAAAAGCTTTATATGCTTCTTTCATTTTACCTTTTTTCATCATACCCTTTCTCTAAAGAGGACGTTCCTCATAAAATTTGATTAATGCCTGAGTTCCTAAGTCTCCCTTACCTTCTTTTTCTAAATCCCTATACATAGTAAGAACTTGTTCAAGAATATTAAGGTCTAATCCTCTTTCACGTGCTTCTTCTACCGCTATACTCATATCTTTTATAAAGTGCTTAATAAAGAAGCCTGGATTGTAATCCTCTTTTAGTATTCTAGGAGCTACCGTATCTAATTGTTTGCTTCCAGCAGATCCTGTACTAATGGTATTCATCATTTTTTCTACATCAAGACCCATTTTCCTAGCATATATCATGGCTTCACAGACGCCAGATAAGGTTCCTGCAATTACGATTTGATTCGCCATCTTGGTATGTTGACCATTACCAGCTTTTCCTTCGTATATCACATGTTTTCCCATAGCAAAAAAGATTTCTTCACATGCCTTATAGGCCTCTTCTTCGCCACCAACCATAATGGTAAGTGTTCCCGATTTGGCACCCATATCTCCACCAGTAACAGGAGCATCTAATGCATAAATTCCTTTTTTCTTCGCCTCTTCATATATTCTCACTGCTAATTTGGGACTTGTAGTTGTCATATCTACAATATAAGTTCCTTTAGAGGCAGAATTTAGGATACCTGTTTCACCAAAGTAAATTTCTTCTACATCTTTTGGAAAGCCCACGATAGAAAACACAGCTTCACTATCTTTCACGCACTCTGCAATGGTATCAGACCAAGTTGCACCTTCTGAGATCACATCCAATACCTTTTCTTTCGTTCTTGTGTAAATAGATACTTCATACCCGGCTTTCAATAAATTTCGAACCATAGATTTTCCCATAATTCCTACACCGATAAAAGCTAATTTCTTCATAGAAAAATACCCCCTAATTTTTAATTTCCTGCAGGATTTATTGCATCTCGCAAAGCATCTCCTACAAAATTTATGCCAATTACTAAAAATATAATAATAACTCCTGCTGGAATCCATAACCAAAACTTACTTGTAAGAATTGTAATAGACTCTGCACCATTTAAGATATTTCCCAGACTCGCTGTCGGTGGTTGTACACCCATTCCAAGAAAACTAAGTGCCGCCTCATCTAATATAGATAGGGCAAATACAGAAGTAGCATACACAAGAACTGGAGCAATGGTATTTGGTAAAATCTCCGAAAACATAATATAACTTCCAGGCATCCCAGCTACCTTACTTCCTTTTACAAAGTTTGCCTCCCGAAGCGACAGGACATTGCCTCTCACCAATCGGGCAACGCCAGGCCAATTTACAAAGCCAAGAATTATAATGATATTCCATAATCCCGGTTCAAAAATGGCTGCAGCTACTAAGACTAATAAAATATATGGAAATGACATAATAATATCTGTAATACGCATAATGACAATATCAATCCAGCCACCAACATATCCAGATATTAATCCTAATACTACTCCTATTATAGTAGATAATATCGTAACTGCCAACCCTACAAAAAGTGAATTCCTAGTGGCATACAACAATCTACTTAACATATCTCTGCCTATCTGATCTGTTCCTAACAAATGTTCCATTGAAGGGGGCTTCCCAAAAAGCATTGAAACTTTGTTTGGATCATAAGGCGCTAAGACTGGAGCTAATAATGCAAGCAGTCCAACAATACAGAGAAAATAAAAGCTTATAACTGCTAGTTTATGTTTTTTAAAACGTTTTATAATCATTATAGCTTTTCCTCCTAATATTGAATCGTTGGGTCTACAATTGCATAAACAATATCCGTTAATAAATTTGATATTAAAACTACAATTGCTGTTAGGAGACAAACTCCCATTATCACAGGATAATCCCTGTTGGTTATTGCATTCATAGTAATTAGCCCTAACCCTGGCCAACTAAAAACTTGTTCTATTATAATTGCACCACCAAATAAAGCAGGTATTTGCATACCAAAAATCGTAACAATGGGAAGTAGTGCATTACGAAGTGCATGTTTATTTATAGTTAAAAAACGCCCTATTCCTTTTGATTTTGCTGTACGCACATAATCCTGCTGTAATATTTCTAGCACAGAGCTTCTAATATAACGGATGTTTGATCCTGCAACTGAAATTGCAAGAATAAAAACCGGCATAATCATATGCCTTGCAATATCAATAAAGTCACTCCTACTTCCTGCGGTTCTCATGCCACTAGAGGGTAACCATCCTAGCTTTACAGTGAATGTATAGATAAATAATAGAGCTAAAAAAAATCCAGGTATACTACTTCCAAAAAAAGAAAGAGTTACAAGAACATAATCACGCTTCTTATACTGATGAACCGCACTATAGATGCCCGCAGGAATTGCTATTGCTAAACCAATGATCAAAGAGCTTCCTGTTAATAAAATCGTAGAGCCAATGTGATCTCCTATAATCTTACTCACCGGTTGATAACTTTTTATAGAATATCCCATATTTCCCTGAAACAATTCTTTTAACCAAATAAAATACTGTACATAAACAGGTTTATCTAACCCTAAAGCAATGGCTCTAGCCTCAAGTGCTGCCTCTGATGCTCGAGGCCCTTGCATCATTTCTAACGGACTACCTGCTAAGCTCATAATCAGGTAATCTATAATCGTAATACCTAAAAGAACGGGAATGGCAATCAATATTCTTTTAATGATATATTTAAACATAATGATTTTCTCCCTCTTCTTTTTGTATATTTTCTTTCTTTAATATAACTGGACAAGCTGATAAATGACTTCCTTTTGAATTAACAGGTAAAAGAAGTGGTTCCAGCTCTCTACAAGATTGTATTGCATGAGGACAGCGTGGATGAAATCTACATCCTTTCGGAGGATTTGCTGCAGATGGAATCTCTCCACTCACAATGATTCTTTTTCTTTCACGGAGTTTGGGATTAGGCAGGGGGGAAGCATCAAAAAGAGCTCGTGAGTAAGGATGGAGAGGATTTTGAAACAAGGTTTCTGCATCCGCTATTTCTACAATTTTCCCCAAATACATAACTGCAATCTTATCACTTACATATCGAACAGCTCCGAGACCATGACCAATAAACAAATACGTTAATTTTAGTTCTTCTTGTAATCCTTTTAACAAATTCAATATTTGCGCCTGAACAGAAACATCTAGTGCACTGACTGGTTCGTCACAAACAATAAATCTTGGATTTAGAGATAGGGCCTTTGCTATGCCTATTCTTTGCCTTTGTCCACCTGAAAACTCATGTGGATATCTGCCTTTAACAGACTGTGGTAGTCCTACCAACTCTAAAAGTCTATTAATTTCATGATCTATCTTCTCTTTCTCCACTATATTATGATATAGCATAGGCTCTGCCAAAATATCATAAATTTGCTTTCTTGAATTCAAAGAGGAATCCGAGTCTTGAAACACCATTTGAAACTGTGTCCGTATTTTATGTATTTGACTCTTTGACATTTTGGAAAAATCTTGTCCGTCAAAAAGAATTCGCCCTGAAGTTGGTTTCTCCAGAGCTACAATTTGACGACCAATGGTTGACTTTCCACAACCAGACTCACCTACAATTCCTAGAGTCTCTCCCTCTATGATTTCAAGATTCACTCCATCAACTGCATGTACTCTCTTTTTATGATTTGAAAATCCGATACCTTTTACTGGATAATATTTTTTTAAATCTTCCACCACTATAAGAGGTTCTTTTTTTTCTATATTTATCATAAAACTTTGTCCTTTCTCTCGTTTGCAAGATGACATCTTACCATATGCCCCATCTCTACTTCTATGTAGTCTTGTTTCTTTTTACAAATATCTGTAGCATATGGACAACGATCTGCAAAACGACAACCTACGATATCATCATATCGATCTGGTACAATTCCTGGTATAGAAGCTAACCTTTTATCTTTATCATCATAAATCCCTGGAACAGATTGCAAAAGTGCCTTAGTATACGGATGAGTTGGTCTTTCAAAAAGGAGATCTACTGGAGCTTCTTCTACAAATTGACCAGCATACATAACCATTACTCGATCAGCCAATTCTGCTACCATTCCTATGTCATGTGTTATAAGAATGATCGACATTTGAAATTCTTTTCCAAGTTCTTTTAACAACTTCATAATCTGCAATTGAATCGTCACATCAAGTGCTGTTGTAGGTTCATCAGCTATAATTAATTTAGGACGACAAGCAAGAGCCATGGCGATCATGGCTCTTTGCCTCATCCCTCCAGAAAGCATATGGGGATATTTTTTTAGGATGGATTTAGGGTCTGGAAGTCCTACTTTTTTAAGTAATTCTTCTGCATATTCTCTTGCTCTTTTTTTATCATACTTCATGTGGATTCGAATGGTTTCAACTAGTTGATTTCCAATGGTAAACACTGGATTCAAACTATTCATCACATTTTGAAATACCATAGATAATTCTTTTCCACGAATTTTATCTAACTCTTTTTCCTTCATTTGAAGTAAGTCTTTCCCTTCAAAAAGCACTTCTCCACCTATAACATGAGTTCCTTTTCCTAGCAAACCCATAATAGACAAGGCAGTGATACTCTTGCCACATCCTGATTCCCCCACAATAGATAGGACTTCACTTGAATTCACAGAAAAACTCACTTTATCTGTTCCAATTATTTGCTTTTGTTCTTCTAGAAATGCGATTTCAAGATCTTTCACCTGTAACAATGGTATCATCTACTTTGTCTCCTTTTTATTTAGCTAATTCCCAATCTTGCACATTTATAAATGTACCATATACATCAGGAACCGCATTCTCAAGTCGATTACTTGTTGCACCTAATGCACTTATAACATATGCTGAAATCATAGGAACTTCATCTTGAACATAAGTGTCTATTAAGAGATATTCTTTTTTAATCTCATTTACATCACTTGTTTTCTGGGTTCTCTCAAGAGCTTCCTTTATCTCATCTCTGTAGTATCTAGTCCAGCCACCTTCTGATAGTAACCAATCAATATCTGTATAAGGATCAATTGGTGGGTAAGTATATTGAACCGCTAGTAAATCAAATTCACCGCTACCTGCTGTTGCTAATAACGTTGATATATCTACTGTGTTAACTTTTAATTTAAAGCCTATTTCCGCTAATTGAGCTGAAATATAACTAGCTATTTGAACAAATGTAGTGTCACCACTATTTACATAAAATACATATTCTTTTGAAGCATCAAATCCATCAGCAACCGCTTCTTCTAAAAGGGCTTTTGCTTTTTCTGAATCATAAGTAATCGGTGTTAAACTTGCATCATAGTAAGGTCCAGCACTTGCAAGAAAACCATCTACAATTTCTCCTTGCCCTTTCATGATTTCACTTAAAATAGTTTCACGGTCAATCCCATATAAAATAGCTTGACGTACTCTTGCATCTGTTATATTCTCCACATTAAAAAACATAGATTGGTGAGTAATCGGTGTTCCATTATATACCGTAATATTATCAAGCGCTTTCACTGTTTCATAATCTTCTTGTAAAATAGCCCCCATCGTCTGCTGCACTAAATCAATCTCACCAGATTGAAGTCCTGCTAATAACTGACTTGGTGTAACTACCTTTATATTTAAGTTCTTAATCTTTGGTGCACCTTTAAAATAGTTTTCATTTGCTTCATAAGTTATATAATGGTTTAAATCAAACCCTTTAATAGCATATGGTCCACTTACAACACTTGGTGCATTAAACCATTCATGAGTTAGTAAATCACCTTTAGGAATATCTCCTAGTATATGCTCTGGTAAAATCAAAATATAACGTCCAAAGATATTTTCAAAAGAATAAAGTGCCATTTCAGACTTAGTAGTTATTTCTACTGTTTTCTCATCAATTGCAACAACACCACTAACTTCAGTCGCTCCAACTTCAACATATCCATCATCACCAGTACCCTCAATCTTATGAATTGACATTCCAGTAACTCCAACTTCTGAACTTGCCCAGCTTAAAAATGTAAACAATACATCCTCAGATGTAATTGCTTCTCCATCTGACCAAGTAGCATTTTCGTCCAAATGAATGGTGAAATGCTTATTATCTTCTGTTGTAATACTTGTTGCTAGCTGACCTTCAAACTCCAGATCTTTATTTAATTCAACCAATGGAAGAAAAGAAAGTGAAGTTGCATATTTCACTACTTCTGTACCATCTTGAAGAAGCGGATTCAAAGATCCCAGTACATCTGTTACCCCGATATTTACAATATCTTCCGAATTATTTGTAGTTCCACTTCCTACCGTTTCTCCAGCTGTAGTCTTTTCCGTAGGATCATTTGTACTATTACCTCCACAAGCTACCAAAAAAATTGTCAATGCTAATATAAATAGCAATAGAATACTCTTATTATTTCGTTTCATATTTTCCTCCTAGTTCATTTCTTTTTTTCATACTAAATCACTATGATTTATATGAATTATATTGTATGATTACTATATTCATTTGTCAATGGTTATTCTACACATAATTAAATGTTAACAACTATTTTATCATTAAGTTTCTTTTTATGCAAATTATATAAAACACATTTCTACTTATTGTATATTTTTTTGTCATTAGAAAGATAATAACTATAAAGTGAAAAAGCGAGGTTTTTTATGGAAGAAAAGATTACGATAGCGTCTTATGATAAACTATATCAGGATATCAACTATCACTTAATAAATGATACTACTCCTTCGGAGTATCTTAATATGATAAGCAAAGAATCTACTTTTAAGGGATATCCATTTTCTATGCTTCTAGAATTACAAGAAACCAAACAGTCACCTATTCATCATCCCGAAGGGAATGCTTGGAATCATACACTATTAGTGGTAGATGAAGCAGCAAAAAGAAAATCTCTAAGCATAGATGCTAGCTCCTTTATGTGGGCTGCTCTACTTCATGATATTGGAAAACCTTCTACGACCAAAAATCGAAAAGGTAAAATCACATCCTATGACCATGATAAAGTCGGCGAGAAACTTTCTATAGATTTTTTATCTACTTTTACTGAGGATACAATCTTTATCCACCACGTTTCTTCTTTGGTTCGATATCATATGCACATCTTATACATTTTAAAGGATTTACCTTTTGCTGATATAGAAGGAATGAAAGAAAAAGTAAATATAAAAGAACTAGGGTTACTTGGTCTTTGTGACAGACTTGGAAGAACCCATAGCGATTTTAAGGAAGAGGAAAAAAACATGCAAGCTTTTATTCGAAAATGTAATTCCTTCTAGTAGAGTAAATAACAAAAGGAACCCCTTGGGAGTTCCTTTTGTTATTTGATTTCTATATTCGCGCTTCCCATCTATCACAGAATACCTTGTCGTTATTTCTTCCTTTAAACTCTGACTTACCAGTTAATTTCTCAATGGCTGCATGTATTGCTGCCTCTGAATTCATATAAGCATTTATATAAGTCTTTGCCATAGGAACATCAATCATATGATTTGTAAAATTTAATGATAAGAAAACGGTTGGAAACTCTGACACATACCAAGGTTGATTAATCGGAAGACTCCATTTTATTCGCATGGTGTTGTATTGTGCAAAACCAACTACATTCATCACCACCAAGCAGGCATCATATTTCTGTTTAATATCTTCCATTTTACCTTTTACATCTGGTGTACTATCATCTACCTTGAATCCAGCTTCTTCTAGCTGCTTGATCATATCAGCTTTTATCGAATCACCATCATCCTTATGAAGCTTACCAGCCACTACGTAACCATATCGAGATTCTATCGCTTAATTTTACCCTCTTTCAAAGAATACTCTGCGCGATCTTATAAATATTTTTTTGCAAGGATACGTAACTCATCCACTGTAGGATATTCTAATGCTTCATCAATATTTAAATCAACATCTAATAAGGTATGTACTCCATCTTTTAGTTCAGGAGTCACTTTAACTAATCTTTTTTTCCATTTCAAACTCCTCTTCTCTTATGACTATATCTTAAGGAACCCCCATTAAAGGGGGTTCGCTTAATTTAAAAACTTATTTAGCCGGAATTGTAATCACTTGCCCTACATAAATAACTCCCGGATCTTTAATTACATCTTTATTAAGTTGAAATATTTCATCAAATCTATTTCCTGTTCCTAGATGCTTTTGTGCGATTAACCATAAATGGTCACCATCTACAACGGTGTAAGTCACAACATCTGTGCTAGGACTTGGATTAGGCACAGCACTTGCATCTTCAATAATAGAAATGCGTCCTGCAGCTTTTCCATATTTCTCTTCACTTATTACTCCACCTAGGACTTCAGCTGTGTAATTAACAAGAGCATCTTCCAGCGCAACATAGGTATTATGACTTTCTAAACTCTTAAATAAATAATAAGTATCTCCACCTGCTGCAAGAAAATCATTGGTTGCAATTGTATATGTCTTATTTAGATTTAAATCTTCTCCAGCTATTTTCACTTTAGATATACGTGTCCCAGGATTTGCTGGTGCATAATAAGTAGAGTCTGGGAATTGTTCTCCATTGGCATAAGGGAATGCAGTATTTAAGGTAAACTCTATTCCAGCTACTTGTGGAAACGCACCTATGGATTCTGGAATACTAAAAGTAGATGCTTCAAGTACTTCTACTAACTGTTTACCAGTTAGTTGGACAGTGGAAATCGTATTACCAAACGGGAATACTGTCTTCATATCTTTCATTGTTACATCACCGATTTCAATGGAAGTTCTAATTCCACCACCATTGGTAATAGCCCCTACTACTCCTCCACCTATTGCTTGATTTGCTGCCCACATAATAGCATCAGCAGAAAAATCTCCTAAATTGGTTTCTTGAGTTCTTACACCAGGTGCTCTATTTCCATCTAAAAACACCTCTGTAGTTGCAAACTTCTCTGAAAGAAGTAAATCAATTTCGGCAGCTCTTTTATTAATCACTTCATTTGCTACTGAATCAACACGGCTAAACGCTTCTGCTGATATCAGTTTTGACTCAATCGTTTCGCCTTCTATTGTAACAATACCAACATTACTTAATCTACTGCCTGTTGATGCAAGGACGATTCCATTATACTTTTCTCCATCTAACACGCTATGGCTATGACCATCTATCATAAGGTCGATTCCAGCTACTTTGTCCAATACATCTGTTGCTTTGTTAGGTTCACTTCCTGCATCCACACCAAGGTGAGCTACACAAACGATATACTTAGCTCCAGCTGCCTTTAACTCAGCCACCTGTTCCCTTGCTATTTTATACATTTCTTCTCCTGCAAGGAAATTAAGGGAAGCAACATTATTTGGATTTGCTTTTGTCAAGGTTTCAGGTGTGGTCAATCCAAAAACGCCTACTTTTCCATGCTTTGTTTCAAACATAATATTTTCTCTATATTCAGCTAGACCAGTCTCTTTATCAATAATATTCGCTGAAACAAATGGGAAATTTGCGGCATCTTCGAGTTCTGCTAAATTTTGATATCCAAAATCATATTCATGATTACCTGGAACCATCATGTCGTATCCAGCTAAGTTCATAAACTCAATTGCAGTTAAACCTTTGCTTAAATTAACAAGAGGATCTCCTTGAATTGAATCACCTGCTGAAATAAGTAAAACTTCGGCTCCTGCTGCTTCATATTCATTTACAAGCTGAAGAACACCAGCAGTTCCGATTGACGTACCTTCTACAGCTACGTCTCCACCATGAACATCATTGGTATGAATAATTACTATTTTACTGCCTAAATTTGACGGCACTTCAAACGCTTGTACCGCAGTTACAGTTGTTTCCGTGGTGGCTAATACTGGTAATTGAAATACCCCAAGTACCAATACGAGTGCCATCATAAGAGAAAACATACTCTTACACGATTGCTTCATTGCGTGCTTCATTGACAATTTTTTTCTCATCTTTAACCTCCTATAATATTATTATTTATATTTATACTTTATAAAGTATAATATCTCGCTTGTGCATTCCACATTTCAGAATAAAGACCATTTTCTTTAATCAAAGTATCATGATTACCCATTTGAGTAATCTCACCTGCATCAAACACTATAATATTATCACAAAAACGACAACTAGACATTCTATGGGAAATATA
>CAYYVJ010000057.1:0-13646 GCA_964475115.1 uncultured Lachnospiraceae bacterium | reverse complement strand
TCAGGTGGCTTAGGACCTACAATTGATGATATTACAAAAGAAGTCTCTGCTAAAGTAATGCAAATGCCTTTGGTTGAGGATGAACATACTAGAATGTGCATAAAAGAACATTTTAAAGGCCGTTGGAAAGAAATACCTGAGAGCAACTGGAAGCAAGCCTTAATTCCAGAAGGAGCAAGAGTAGTTGACAATAAAAATGGAACAGCACCAGGTTTTATTATGGAAAAAAATGGTAAGATTGTAATTTTGTTGCCTGGTCCTCCAAATGAATTGATTCCTATGTTTGAATATGATATCTCGCCATACTTGTCTAAGCTTGTTCCAGAGATTATTTATTCAAGAGTAGCAAAAATAATAGGAATCGGTGAAAGTAAAGCAGCAGATATAATTAATGATCTATTAAATGAGCAGACGAACCCAACGATTGCACCATATGCCAAAACAGGAGAAGTTCATCTTAGGATTACTGCAAAGGCGATAAATGAGATAGAAGCTATAAAGTTAATTGAGCCGATAGAAATGGAATTAAAAAAGCGTTTTGAAGAAAGTTTATATTCCTTTGATGAGAAAGAAAAACTAGAAGAAGTAGTGATAAGTCAACTAGCGAAGAAAGGACTTACTTTGACCACAGCAGAATCTTGTACAGGTGGCCTTTTAGCAGCTCGAATTGTAAATGTGCCTGGAGCATCCAATGTATTTAAAGAAGGCGTTATAACCTATTCTAATGAGGCGAAAAAGAGGATCCTGAATGTAAAAGAAGAAACTCTTGCAAATTTTGGCGCAGTAAGTGAAGAAACGGCAAAAGAGATGGCAATTGGAGGAAGTGAATTTGCTTCTTCAGATGTATGTGTTGCTATTACTGGAATTGCTGGACCAGATGGTGGAACAGAGGAAAAGCCTATTGGGCTTGTCTATATTTCTTGCCTTGTAAAAGATAATCTAGTTGTAAGTAAGTATAATTTCAGAGGGAATCGAGAAAAAATAAGGGAATATGCCACTTTGTCTGCCCTTGATTTACTTAGAAGATGTATATAGTTTTGCACGGCTGAACTGTAATCCAAATTACTTGACTTTTATAAGGTCTGTTTCGTATAATAAAAACGTAACAGATCTTTTTTTATTTAATGGGAAATTTCTTTGAATATCCTGTTAAATAGAATCTTATGCAGTGTTCTCTGCAATATATCAATGAAGTAAAAAAGAAGTCCTTATGATTGGATGTGATGCCCTTGAATGAAGCAAAATAACATAGAAAAAGTGGTTGACTTTTATATCTAAGTATAATATGATTGAATTAATTAAACGAACATAGGTTCGCATTGTGAAAAAAAGGAGAAAACATGGTGAAGGAAGAAAAACAAAAAGCATTGGATGCGGCATTGTCTCAAATTGAAAGACAGTTTGGTAAAGGTTCTATAATGAAATTAGGTGAATCTAATTCGAATATGAATGTTGAAACAATTCCTACAGGCTCATTAAGTTTAGATGTTGCATTAGGACTTGGAGGAATACCAAGGGGAAGAATTATAGAAATATACGGACCAGAATCAAGTGGTAAGACAACTGTTGCATTACATATGGTGGCAGAAGTTCAAAAAAGAGGTGGAATAGCA
The DNA here is from genome assembly GCA_964475115.1 of uncultured Lachnospiraceae bacterium. Lineage (GTDB taxonomy): Bacteria > Bacillota > Clostridia > Lachnospirales > Lachnospiraceae > CAYYVJ01. The sequence goes on along the minus strand of CAYYVJ010000057.1, from coordinate 12,033 downwards.
GGATTTATAGATGCGGAACATGCATTAGACCCAGCATATGCTAAAAAAATTGGCGTAGATATTGATAATTTATATATTTCTCAACCAGATAATGGTGAACAAGCATTAGAGATTACAGAGACTATGGTACGATCTAATGCGGTGGATATAGTTATTGTTGACTCAGTTGCTGCTCTTGTACCAAAAGCGGAAATAGATGGTGATATGGGTGATAGCCATATGGGTCTACAAGCCAGGCTTATGTCCCAAGCATTAAGAAAATTAACTTCTGTTATAAGTAAATCAAATTGTATTGTTATTTTTATTAACCAGCTTCGTGAAAAGATTGGCGTTATGTTTGGTAATCCTGAAACGACAACTGGTGGTCGTGCCTTGAAATTTTATGCTTCTATTCGTTTGGACGTGCGAAGAATAGAATCTTTAAAGCAAGGTGGAGAAGTAATTGGAAATAGAACTCGAATTAAAGTGGTTAAGAACAAAATAGCACCACCATTTAAAGAGGCGGAATTTGATATTATGTTTGGGCAGGGTATTTCAACTGAAGGAGATATTTTAGATCTAGCAGCAGCTCAAGATGTAATTATTAAAAGCGGTGCTTGGTATGCGTATAATGATGTGAAAATTGGACAGGGTAGAGAGAATTCTAAAACATATCTTAGAGAAAATCCTGAAATATTAGCAGAAGTAGAACGAAAAGTAAGAGATGCTTATGGTTTGCTCGATAGTTTTGGTGAAAAGAAAGGATCAAAAGAAAAAGAAGTGTCAAAAGAAAAGGATGATGAAGCAAAAAGTACTGCATCAAAGGCAAAGAAAAGTACAGGGGAATAAATGATTATTACTGAAATTAAAGAAGTAGATAAAAAGAAAAAAAAGATATATATAGATGGAGAATGTGCCTTTGCTCTTTATAATGGTGAGATTAGAAGGTATCAACTGAAGGAAGATAAGGAAATATCATTAGAAGAATATGAAGAGATTCTTCATGAAATATTAGATAAAAGAGCAAAAAAAAGAATTTTATATTTGTTAGCTGATTCTGCAAAAACGGAATATCAGTTAAGACAAAAACTACAGAAAAGCTTCTATCCTGATAGTTCTATTGATGTTGCCGTAGAGTATGCAAAATCTTATAACTACATTAATGATTTAGAATACGCAAGGCAATATTTGGAATGTAAAAAGGAAAAGCTAAGTAAAAGGCAAATAGAAGCAAAACTAAAAATGAGAGGGATTCCAGAACGAATATTAAAGTTGATTTTTGAAGAAGTTCAAGTGAATGAATCAGAAATAATACAAGCTCATATAAAAAAGAAAAATATTGATATTGAATCATTGCTTCCTGAAGAAAAGAAGAAAATTTATGCATATTTCATGAGAAAAGGGTTTTCTTATGAGGAAATTTTGAAGAATTTTTGAATATTTAATAAATCGGTACCAAGGACTACTTGACATAATTCTTAAAAAAGTATAAAATTTAAGTGTTGTATTTTTGTACAATGAAAACTTAATAAGGAGGTGCTCCTGTGCCGTATGTTATTACAGCTGTTCTAACGCTTATTATAGTTGCTCCTATTGCTTGGTTATTAAGTCTTGCCTACAGAAAGAAGATTGTAGAATCTAAAATTGGTAGTGCTGAAGAAAAGTCAAGAGAAATCATAGATGAAGCATTAAAAGTTGCTGAAACTAAGAAAAGGGAAGCTCTTTTAGAAGCTAAAGAAGAGACATTAAAGACTAAGAATGAACTTGAAAAAGAAACAAAAGAAAGACGTGCTGAATTGCAACGTTATGAAAAAAGAGTTCTAACAAAAGAAGAAACTTTAGACAAAAAAGCGGAAACTCTCGAAAAAAGAGAGAGCGGATTAACAGCAAAAGAAGAAGATATTAGAAAACGAAGTGCTGAAGTTGAAGGACTTCACAATGAGAGAGTACAGGAACTAGAAAGAATCTCTGGTCTTACCTCCGATGAAGCAAAAGATTATCTATTGAAAACTGTTGAAGATGAAGTAAAGTTTGATACTGCAAAACTAATTAAAGAACTTGAAAGTAAGGCGAAAGAAGAAGCGGGCAAGAAGGCAAAAGAATATGTAGTAAATGCCATTCAAAAATGTGCAGCTGATCATGTTGCTGAGACCACGATATCCGTGGTACAACTTCCGAATGATGAGATGAAGGGTAGAATTATTGGTAGAGAGGGACGTAATATTCGTACATTGGAAACAATGACAGGTGTTGATTTGATTATTGATGATACACCAGAAGCAGTTATTTTATCTGGTTTTGATCCAATTAGAAGAGAAGTTGCAAGAATTGCTTTAGAGAAATTAATTGTGGATGGACGTATTCATCCTGCAAGAATCGAAGAAATGGTGGAAAAAGCGCAAAAAGAAGTAGAAACAATGATCCGTGAAGCAGGTGAAGCTGCAACTATGGAAGTAGGTGTTTATGGTATACATCCAGAACTTATTAGATTATTAGGTAAAATGAAATTTAGAACTAGTTATGGACAAAATGCATTAAAACATTCTATTGAAGTAGCTTGGATATCAGGTTTACTTGCAGCTGAAATCGGAGTAGATGTAAAAATGGCGAAAAGAGCCGGTTTACTACACGATATTGGTAAATCCGTTGACCACGAAATAGAAGGTACTCATGTACAAATTGGTGTGGATTTATGTAGAAGGTATAAAGAGCCTGCTGCTGTAATTAATTCAGTAGAATCCCATCATGGAGATGTTGAGGCAACTTCATTAATCGCTTGTATCGTACAAGCTGCAGATACAATATCTGCTGCACGTCCTGGTGCAAGAAGAGAAACTTTAGAAACTTACACAAACAGATTAAAACAATTAGAGGATATTACAAACACATTTAAAGGTGTTGATAAATCTTTTGCGATTCAAGCTGGTAGAGAGATTCGAGTTATGGTAGTTCCAGAACAAGTTACTGATGCAGAAATGATATTGTTAGCAAGAGATATTTCTAAACAGATTGAATCTGAGTTAGAATATCCAGGACAAATCAAAGTCAGTGTGATTCGAGAATCAAGAGTAGTTGATTATGCAAAGTAAATAGTAAAAAGAAGAATATAGTGGTTACAGCCCGTTATACTAAGGGTTGTAACCATTTTTTTGTTTTTTGCTGAAAGTAAAAACCTCAAATAAAAACTTGAAAATGAAATTTCATAAAACAAATCTTGCAAATCTGCATTGAATATATTACAATAAACAATAATTGAAAATAAAGGGTGGTGCAATATAATGTCTTTAACATTATCAAAAAAAGCGATGGAAGTAAAAGCTTCATCAACTTTAGCTATTACAGCTAAGGCAAAAGAGTTGAAATCTAAAGGAATTGACGTTGTAGGATTTGGTGCAGGAGAACCGGATTTTAATACGCCGGACAATATTAATGAGGCAGCTATTAAAGCAATTCATGAAGGATTCACAAAATATACTCCAGCTTCAGGTACGGACGATTTGAAGGAAGCAGTATGCAAAAAATTCAAATTGTTTAATGACTTAGATTATAGTAAAAATCAAATAGTCATTAGTAATGGTGGAAAACATTCGCTTACTAATATATTTGAAACTATTTTAAACCCAGGAGATGAAGTTTTAATTCCTTCCCCTTATTGGTTGAGTTATCCAGAGATTGTAAAATTAGCAGATGGTATTCCTGTATTTGTAAGAAGCGGGAAAGAGGATAATTATAAAGTGACAGCAAAGCAACTAGAAGAAGCTGTTACAAAGAATACGAAAGCTTTAATTATAAATACACCTAATAACCCTACAGGAATGATCTATACAAAGGAAGAGTTGCAAGAAATTGCAGATTTTGTTGTTAAAAATGATATTTATGTAGTTTCAGATGAAATGTATGAAAACCTAATTTATGGAAAAGGAACACATGTTAGTATAGCTTCTTTAGGTGAAGAAATTTACAAGAGAACAATTACAGTAAGTGGTCTTTCAAAAAGTTATTCAATGACTGGATGGAGAATTGGATATACAGGTTCTTCAGCAGAGATTGCAAAAATTATGGCTAGCGTACAAAGTCATCAAACTTCAAATCCTAATTCAATTGCTCAAAAAGCAGCCGTAGAGGGATTAGATGGTCCTCAAGAAGCAGTTGAGCTTATGAAATTGGAATTTGACACTAGAAGAGTGTATATGTATAATAAAATAAATGAAATGCCTTTTATTTCTGCAATTGAGCCTTTAGGAGCATTCTATTTATTTGTAGACATAAGTCAAGTATTGGAAAAGGAATATCAAGGAGAAAAGATTGAATCTGCAGATAGACTTGCAAAAATTCTAATTAATGATCATAAAGTTGCGGTAATTCCTTGTGAAGACTTTGGATTTAGTGACCATATACGTTTGTCTTATGCAATTTCAAAAGAACAAATTGAAAAAGGTTTAAATAGAATAGAAAAATTCCTTAAAGCACTGTAAGATTTATTGATAAGGAGAAAATATGGAAGCAACTAAAAGATTAAGTAGAGAACTATTACAAAAAGGTGCCATTATAGATATCTATAAAGACACCATTCAAACACCAGAAGGTCGAATTGTTTATTATGATTTTATTGGTCACAAGGGTGCAGCTGCTGTAGTGGCTGTTACAGATGATGATAAAATATTGATGGTGAAACAATATAGGAATGCAATTGATTCATTTACTTTAGAAATTCCTGCTGGTGGAAAAGATGGTGTTGATGAACCTACTATAATTTGTGCGTCAAGAGAATTGGAAGAAGAGACAGGCTATAAATCTGATAATCTTGAATTCTTGATTGCTTTAAATACATCTGTTGCTTTCTGTAATGAAAAAATAGATATCTACGTTGCAAAAGATTTAGTTTTGTCTTCTCAAAATTTAGATGAAGATGAATTTATAGATGTGAAATCATATTCAATAAAAGAATTAACAGAATTTATATTGGATGGAACAATCATAGACGCTAAGACTATTGCAGGTTTACTAGCATATAAGGAAAAGTATAAAAAATAGGAATGACATATTATTTTAGTTTCAGCATATATTATCTTATCTGGTAGGAGGCAATGAGATAAGATGAGAAGATATTTGCGAATAGGACTTTCAAGAGAATATGGAGTTCTTGTAATATATTTTATTGGTTTAATAGTAGGTACCCTTTTTTTTAACTTATGTAAGAATATATATGTTGAAGAAATGGGTATTTTTAAGAATTCTTTTATAGACAAGTTTGGGTCACTTGAATTTCAATATGGAGGCTTGTTCCAATACATATTCTTTAAAAGATTTAAAACATTTTGTATTTTATGGCTATTACAAATTACTGTTTTGGGATTACCAGTACTAATGTCCTATAGTGGGTATTATGGTTTCTCAGCAGGTTTATTAATTTCTGCTTTTTCTATGGGTTATGGTTTTAAGGGTCTTTTTTATTTTCTTTCTTTTTTATTTCCACATTATCTTATTTACTTGTTTGTATGGTTTCTTATTGCGCGAAGAAGGTTGTCATATCGAGCTGATTCAAATGTTGCGGAATTTATTTTTTCTTTTTTTGGTCTCTTTATTTTGTTATTAATGGGTGTTTTTGCTGAAAGTTTTTTAAATACAGCAATATTAAAGCTAATATTTAAAAATATTATTTGATTTTATTTCCATTTCTACTTATAATAGATATACTATGTTAACATAACGAACGAATAAACCTTTTTGGGGAAGGAATACTTTGAGTTAGGGGATAAAGACTATGGAAATGGAAATAGGTAACTTTATTGAATATCTAAAAAGAGAGAAGAGTATATCGAAAAATACCGAGGTATCCTATAAGTGTGATTTAAAGAAATTATCTAACTTTTTAATGGGGCAAGGTATTGTAGATGTAAATAGAATAACAAATACTACTTTAAATTCTTTTATATTATCGTTAGAAAAAGGCGGAAGGGCAACTTCGTCTATATCAAGATGCATTGCATCTACAAAGGCTTTTTTTCAATATTTATTAATAGAGAAAAAAATAGATAAAGATCCTAGTGCAAAATTAAAATCACCAAAAGTAGAAAAGAAGTCACCTGAAGTTTTGTCTGTTGAAGAAATCACATTATTGCTAGAACAACCTTCTGCAAATAATCCCAAGGAAATTCGGGATAAGGCTATGTTAGAGCTTCTTTATGCTACTGGGATTCGTGTGTCAGAATTAATCAGTTTAAAAATAACGGATATTAATATGCAGATGGATTATATTATATGCAAGGAAAACAATAAAGAGAGAGTGATACCTTTTGGTTCACAAGCAAAGTCTGCTTTAGTTGAGTATTTTAAAAATTCCAGAGATAAATTAATGAAAGAGGAAAATGGTTCACTTTTCACTAATTATGCAGGAAAGCCAATGAGTAGACAGGGATTTTGGAAATTAGTAAAACATTATGCTGAAAAGGCAGGAATTCATTCGGAAATCACCCCTCATACCTTCAGGCATTCTTTTGCTGTACATTTGCTTGAGAATGGTGCCAATGTACATGCAGTACAAGAAATGTTAGGGCATTCTGATATTTCTACCACTCAAAATTATATAAATCTAAATAACAATCGCTTACGAGATGTTTATACAAAAGCTCATCCTAGAGGATAAAAGAGTAAGTTATAGAAGAAAAAGATTTTTGTGAATGATATACATGATAAAAGCTGTCGCATTGCGACAGCTTTTTTGTACAGATCTAATATAGTGATCAAACTAATTTATACGATTGAATCAGCTATGGTATAAATTAATCTTTCGGATTCATCCCATCCGAGGCAAGGATCGGTAATGGACTTGCCATAAACGTGTTCTCCAACTTTTTGAGAACCTGATTCAATATAGCTTTCTATCATAAATCCTTTAACAAGTTTCTTAATATCGGATGAGTGTCTGCAACTATGCAACACTTCTTTCACAATACGAATTTGTTCAAAATACTGTTTGTTTGAATTATTATGATTTGCATCAATGATAACAGCAGGATTTTGATACTCTCTTTCATGATACATTTCATTTAAACGGATAAGATCCTCGTAATGATAATTTGGTAAACTCTGACCAAGCTGATTAACAGAACCACGTAAAACAGTATGTGCCAAAGGATTTCCATCTGTTTGAACAGAGAAGCCGCGGTAAATAAAAGAATGTCCTTGTTGAGCGGCTGTTACAGAGTTAAGCATAACAGCGAAATCGCCACTTGTAGGGTTTTTCATTCCGGCAGGAACATCCATTCCACTAACAGTCAAACGATGCTGTTGATCCTCTACAGAGCGTGCACCAATTGCCACATAGGAGAGAATATCCATAAAGTATCTCCAGTTTTCAGGATAGAGCATTTCGTCAGCGGCAGTCAAACCTGTTTCTTCTAAACAACGTAGATGCATTTTACGTATTGCAATTAGTCCAGCTAAGAGATCAGGTTTTTTTTCGGGATCAGGTTGATGTAACATTCCTTTATATCCCTCACCAGTTGTTCTTGGTTTGTTGGTATAAATTCTTGGAACAATAATCACTTTATCTTTTACTTTTTCTTGTACTCTAGCAAGTCGATTAACATAATCTACTACAGATTCTTCGTTGTCAGCAGAACAAGGGCCGATCACGACTAACAGTTTATCGGATTCATTGGTAAAAACTTTTTTAATTTCTGCATCTCTTTCTTGTTTTATCTGAACAAGTTTTTCAGATAAAGGGTATTGTGACCGAATTTCTCCAGGTCTTGGTAATCTTTTCTCAAATATAAAACTCATTTATGCCTCCTTCTATATAAATATTTTAATAATATTTCTTTTACATATTAATTTAATAGTTTGTTTATTATATTACAGAACTAAATATTCGGCAAGTGGTACCGAAAATAATAAAAATGTGGTATCATAGACTTTATAAATAAAGTCATGCAAGAAGCTATGCTTCTTGCGATGTGCTGTAGAATTGTAAAGGAGGACGTTATATGATCAATCGAGTAATATGGGTTGTTTTAGATAGTGTTGGAATGGGTGAAATGCCAGATGCAGCCAGATTTGGTGATGTGGGTAGCAATACTCTTGGAAATGTATCAAAAGCAGTAGGTGGATTAAAAATACCTAATATGAGTAAACTAGGAATTGGAAATATTGACGGAATGATAAATATAGACAAAGTAGAAAGACCGATTGGTGCATATGCAAGACTTGCAGAACTTTCAGATGGTAAAGATACTACAATAGGACATTGGGAGATGATTGGTATTCATTCTGCTAAAGCATTTCCTACTTATCCAGATGGTTTTCCAAAGGAAATAATAGATGAGTTCATTCGTCTTACTGGTGTAAAAGGAATCCTCGGAAACTGTGTTGCTTCTGGCACAGAAATAATCGAAAGACTTGGTAAAGAACACGTGGAAACAGGTTGTCCTATTATATATACATCAGCTGATAGTGTGTTCCAAATTGCTTGTCATGAAGATGTTATCTCAATTGAAGAATTATATAAAATGTGCCAAATAGCTAGAAATTTACTTGTAAAAGAACATGCTGTTGCAAGAGTAATCGCTAGACCATTTGAAGGCAAGGAAGGTTCTTTTGAAAGAACTTCAAATCGAAGAGATTTTTCCTTAAAGCCACCAGCAGAAAACTTGTTAGTATATATGCAAAATGCAGGTTTAGATGTGATTGCAGTGGGTAAAATTGAAGATATATTTGATAAAGAAGGAATTACAGAAGCCGTTCATACAAAAGATAATCAAGATGGAATTGAAAAAACGTTAGAATATATGAAAGAAAATAATAGAGGTGTTATTTTTACCAATTTAGTTGAATTTGACATGAAATGGGGACATAGAAATGATGTGGCTGGATATGCTAGTGGTATTGAAGCATTTGATAGCCAGCTTCCAAGGATTCTGGATTTAATGAAAGAAGATGATGTTTTAATTATAAATGCAGATCATGGTTGTGATCCTACTACAGCTAGTACAGATCATTCTAGAGAATATGTTCCTTTACTGATTTATGGAAAATCATTAAAAGAAAATATTAATCTGGGAACAGGTAAAACATTTGCTAATATCGGGCAGACTATAGCAGAAATATTTGAATTAAAATCTTTAAATATTGGGGAAAGTTATTTGAATAAGATTAGATAGAGAGGAAGCAAATCTATGAGAATGAATGATTTGATTAAGAAGAAAAGGGATGGGGGAGCCCTCACCAAAGAAGAAATTGATTCTATGATACAAGGATATACAAATGGTGAAATTCCAGATTATCAAATGTCTGCCTTTTTAATGGCGGTTTATTTTAAGGGAATGAGTGATGAAGAGACAGTGGCACTTACTATGGCTATGGCTAATAGTGGAGATTTAGTTGATTTATCAAAGATAAAAGGTTTGAAAGCAGATAAACATAGTACAGGAGGTGTAGGTGATAAAACCTCTCTTGTTCTAAGTCCAATGGTTGCAGCGGCTGGTATTCCAGTTGCAAAAATGTCTGGAAGAGGTCTGGGGCATACGGGTGGAACTATTGATAAATTAGAAAGTTTTCCAGGCTTCTCTACGGATTTGTCTATGGAGCAATTTATATACAATGTAAATACAATAAAAATGGCTATTGTGGGCCAAACAGCAAACCTAGCTCCAGCAGATAAAATGCTTTATGCATTAAGAGATGTTACATCTACCGTAGATAATATATCTTTAATCGCAAGTAGTATTATGAGTAAGAAGCTTGCAGCTGGTTCTGATGCGATTGTTTTAGATGTAAAAACTGGAAGTGGTGCCTTTATGAAATCTGAAGCAGATGCAGTAGCACTTGCTAGAGAGATGGTAAAAATAGGAACAGGTGCTGGAAAAGAAACAATTGCTATTATATCTGACATGGATCAGCCTCTTGGACATGCTGTAGGAAATTCTTTAGAGGTAAAAGAGGCGATTGATACATTAAATGGAGAAGGTTCTAAAGAGTTGTTAGAACTATCCTTGGTACTTGGATCTTACATGATGCTTGGTACAAAAGCAGTTAATACGGTAGAAGAAGCAAGAAGTATTTTGTTAAAAACAATAGAAGATAAAAGTGCTTTGAATAAATTAGCTGAATTTGTAGAAGCTCAAAATGGAGATAGTAGAGCTGTATTTGATACTAGTTTGTTTCCTAAGGCATCGATTATTATGGATATTAATGCTGAAGAGGATGGATTTGTTCAGAAAATTGAAACAGACGAAATAGGTATGGTATCCTTGATTTTAGGAGGTGGTAGAGAAACGAAGGAAAGTGAAATTGATTTATCTGTAGGATTGATTCTTCATAAAAAAGTAGGAGATAAAGTAGAAAAGAATGAAGCAATAGCTACTTTATACGGAAATGATCTCAAAAAGATGGATGCTGCAAAAGAAAGATTTATGAATACTTATACTTTTTCAAAAACTCCAGTTACTAAAAATAGTTTTATTAAATGGATACTCACTGCAGAAGACATGAAAAAATACTAGTACTGAAAGAAGTACAAGAAAATTGGACAAATATTCTATATTATGAGATTTAAAGTTGTATTATTTGGAAAAATGTATTAGAATAGAATGTGGAAATAATATGATTATTTTAGATTTTACCACTTAACTAGTGGTCTTCATACTAATGAATCAAAATTTAGGAGGAAAAAAATAATGGCTAGAAAAATGAAAACCATGGATGGAAATACAGCTGCTGCACACGTCTCTTATGCGTATACAGATGTAGCTGCAATTTATCCAATCACCCCTTCATCTGTTATGGCGGAATTAGCTGATAAATGGGCGACTGAAGGAAGAAAGAACATTTTCGGACAAGAAGTACAAGTTACGGAGATGCAGTCTGAAGCTGGTGCAGCTGGTACTGTACATGGTTCTTTATCTGCAGGAGCTTTAACGACTACATTTACAGCTTCACAAGGTTTGTTGTTAATGATTCCAAATATGTATAAAATGGCAGGAGAATTACTTCCAGCTGTAATTAATGTGTCTGCTCGTGCAATTGCAAGTCATGCACTATCCATTTTTGGAGATCACTCAGACGTATATGCAGCACGTCAAACAGGCTTTGCAATGCTTTGTAGTTCCAATGTGCAGGAAGTTATGGACTTAACACCTGTATCACATTGCTCTGCTATAAAAGCTACCGTTCCATTTGTAAACTTCTTTGATGGATTTAGAACATCACATGAAATTCAAAAAATTGAAACTTGGGACTACGATGATTTAAAAGATATAGTAGATTTAGAAGCAATCAATACATTTCGTCGTAAAGCATTAAATCCAGAACATCCAGTAATCAGAGGTTCTGCTCAAAACCCTGATGTTTTCTTCCAAGCAAGAGAAGCTTCTAACCCATACTACAACGCCTTACCAGCAATTGTTGAAGAATACATGGGTAAAGTAAATGCAAAAATAGGTACAGACTATAAATTATTTAATTATTATGGTGCAGCAGATGCAGAAAAAGTTATTGTTGCTATGGGTTCTGTATGTGATACCATTGATGAAACAATTGATCACTTACTTGAAGCTGGTGAAAAAGTTGGACTTATAAAAGTTAGATTATATAGACCATTCAGCGCTAAACATTTAGTAGATGCTATTCCTGAAACAGCAAAACAAATTACAGTTCTTGATAGAACAAAAGAACCAGGTGCAATGGGCGAACCTTTATATCTTGATGTTGTAGCTGCTTTAAGAGATACAAAATTCCATAACACACCTATTTATTCTGGCCGTTACGGTTTAGGTTCAAAAGATACAACACCTGCTCAAATTATAGCTGTATATGATAATACTGAAAAAGCTAAATTTACAATTGGTATCGAAGATGATGTTACAAATCTTTCTTTAAAAATTGGTAAAAACCCAAATACTACACCTGCAAGTACAATTTCTTGTAAATTCTGGGGATTAGGTTCAGATGGTACAGTTGGAGCAAATAAGAACTCTATCAAAATTATTGGTGATCATACAGATATGTATGCTCAAGCATATTTTGATTATGATTCTAAAAAATCTGGTGGTGTTA
>CAYYVJ010000056.1:11821-13908 GCA_964475115.1 uncultured Lachnospiraceae bacterium | reverse complement strand
TTTGTAGCCTTGCAGTTGATATTGCATCACAAGATAAGCTATTAGCAGCAATTTGTTTTGCTACGCAATTTCTAGGAAGAGCGGGAATTCTGGACAAATATCAATATACAACGTCATGTTTAATTGAGAAAATAAAACAATTAGGATGTGAAGACCCTTTCAATTGGAACAACTATATTAATCAAAGAACGGTAATAGACAGAAATGTTATAACCGCTCAAGGTCATGCCTTTGTTGATTTTGCAGTGGAAGTTTGTAAATATTTGAATGTATTTGTAAAAGAAAAATAATATAAGGATAAATTTGAAAGGTGGAAATACAATGCTTTATTTTGAAAATGACTATTCTGAAGGGGCTCACGAAAAGGTTTTAAAGCGTCTAATAGAAACCAATTTGGAGAAGCTTTCAGGATATGGAAATGATAGATACTGTGAGTTGGCGAAAGATAAAATTAGAAAGAGTTGTGAAAGCCCGAATGCTGATATTTATTTCTTAGTAGGTGGAACCCAAACAAATCAGACAGTAATAGATGCTGTGTTAAAACAGTATGAAGGTGTAATAGCTGCATCATCTGGACACATTAGCACTCATGAGGCTGGAGCAATCGAGCATACAGGACATAAAGTTTTAGAAATTCCACATAAGGATGGTAAAATTTTAGCGGAAACGCTTAGTAATTATTTGCAGACCTTTTATAATGATGGAAATCATGAGCACATGGTTTTCCCAGGGATGGTTTATATTTCTCATCCAACAGAATATGGAACCCTATATTCAAAGAAAGAATTATCAGAGATTTCATCGATTTGTAAGGATTATAAAATCCCTTTGTATCTGGATGGAGCAAGGTTAGGATATGGTCTCATGAGTAAGGGGGCAGATGTTACTCTTTCTGATATTGCACGGTATTGTGACATTTTTTATATCGGCGGGACAAAAGTTGGCGCATTATGTGGAGAAGCTGTAGTATTTCCTGAAAATAATGCACCAAAGCATTTTTTAACAATGATTAAACAACATGGTGCGTTGCTTGCCAAGGGACGTTTGATTGGAATACAGTTTGATGCTCTATTTACAGATAACCTTTACTTAGATATAAGTAAAAATGCTATTGAAACGGCTGACAAGTTAAAAGATGCACTTAAGCAAAAAGATTATACTTTTTATATTGATTCACCGACTAATCAGATTTTTATTATATTAGAGAACAAGGAATTGAATCGTTTAAAAGAATTTGTTGTTTTTAGCTTTTGGGAAAAGCTAGATGAGAACCATACTGTTGTAAGATTTGCAACAAGCTGGGCAACAAAAAAAGAGGACGTTGAGGAACTCATTACATTATTATAGAGAAAGCTGGTGAATTATGAATCGTTGTCAATGGTGTCTAGGAAGTGAATTATATGAAAAATATCATGATGAGGAATGGGGAGATCCTGTTCATGATGATAAAAAACATTTTGAGTTTCTAGTATTAGAATCAGCGCAGGCTGGATTAAGCTGGATAACCATATTAAAGAAGAGAGAAAACTATAGAGAAGCATATGATGGATTTGATGTTGAAAAGGTAGCAATGTATGACGAAGACAAGATAAACGAATTACTAAATAATCCCGGAATAGTTAGAAATCGTAAAAAGATAGAAGCCTCAATAAATAATGCGAAACGGTTTTTAGAAGTTAGAAAAGAGTGGGGAAGCTTCGATAAATATATTTGGTCATTTGTTGACTACACTCAAGTAGTAAATCATTGGGAAGAACTTTCTGAAGTTCCTGCTACTACAGAATTGTCAGATAAAGTAAGTAAGGACTTAAAGAAAAGAGGATTTAAATTTTTAGGCTCAACGATTGTATATGCTCATATTCAGGCAATTGGATTAGTAAATGATCACTTGGTATCATGCTTTAGGCATAGGAAATAGAAATTAATGTATTTGGGGGAATAAAATAATGAAGTCATATAGAGTGATACATACAGAAAGGTTATTATTGGTTCCACTTGGTCCTCAATACTTAATATCTACTCACGAATATGCAAGTGATTATGAAAATACTAAATACATGGTGAATTTGCCAAATGCTGACATTGGT
>CAYYVJ010000056.1:9462-11721 GCA_964475115.1 uncultured Lachnospiraceae bacterium | reverse complement strand
TAATAAATCTTGCAATAAAGGAACTGAAAGTCAAAAAAATCGTTGCACACTGCGATAGTGAAAATGTAAGCTCATATAGGGTTATGGAAACGTTAGGTATGAAATTTGTGAGTAAAACACAAGGTCGTAGGAATAAATCTTCTGATGAGGAAAGAGAAGATCTAAAGTATGTACTTGAAATAGAATAAAGTAATATGATAGGGAAAAACAAAATATGATAAACAGTTCAGAAAAAAAATCAAAACTGACATTGATAGCAGCAATGTTTATTTTTGGAACTATAGGGATTTTTCGCAGGTATATACCTCTGCCTTCTGCTATGCTGGCAATGGCGAGGGGGCTTATAGGCACGATATTTTTGCTTTTATATGTATTAATAAAGGGAATGAGACCGTCAATGAAAGCAATAAAGTCTAATTTGTTGCTTCTTTGTGTTTCAGGTGTATTGATAGGCTTTAATTGGATTTTACTATTTGAATCTTATCAGTATACTTCTGTAGCAACAGCAACATTATGTTACTATATGGCCCCAATTATAGTTATATTAGTATCTCCGATTTTTCTGAAAGAAAGTCTTACATTGAAAAAGGTAGCATGTATTGTGATTGCTTTGATTGGAATGATACTTGTTTCAGGTGTGCTTAGAGTCGGCTTTAGCGGCATTAGCGAACTGAAAGGAATTATCCTTGGACTTGCTGCTGCTGTGTTTTATGCAAGTGTTATTATTTTAAACAAGAAGATCAGAGATATTTCTGCTTATGACAAGACGATCATGCAACTTGGCACGGCGACCTTAGTGCTATTACCATATACGTTTCTCACTGAACAAATATCCAGTACTGCATTTACACCACTTGTTGTTTTTATGCTTTTAATAGTTGGTATAGTGCATACGGGAATTGCCTATGTCCTGTATTTTGGTTCAATGAAGGATTTGAAAGCACAGATCGTTGCTTTATTTAGTTACATTGATCCTGTTGTGGCAATCATACTTTCTGCATTGTTATTGCATGAAAGTATGGGGATTCCTGAAACTGTAGGAGCTGTTCTTGTTTTGTGTGCAACAATGATAAGTGAGATGCCAGATAAAAAGGAATTTGCGGAGGTGTAGAATGAATGTAGCGGTTTTATCAGACATACACGGAAATCATATTGCTTTAAATCGTTGTTTAGACTACGCGCTGTCTAAAAACATAGATACATTTTTCTTTTTAGGTGATTATCTAGGTGATTTGGCATATCCACAAAAAACAATGCAAATAATTTACAACATGATGTCAAAGTATAATTGCTATTTTATTAAGGGAAATAAAGAAGATTACTGGTTGAATTATTCTGCAAACGGAGAAAAAGGTTGGAATATGAATGATTCAACAACAGGAACATTGTTATACATATATGAGAGATTAACAAAGAAAGATTTATATTTCTTCAAAACATTACAGGCAACCCAGAATATTAAGATTGCTTCTATGCCGCAAATTACTATCTGCCATGGTTCACCTAATAAAGTGAATGAAAAACTTTTACCTAATAATGAAAAAACTCATGAGATTATGGAGAATTCAGAATCAACGATTATTTTATGTGGACATACTCATATCCAAAATAAAATTGAACATAAAGGAAAAAAAGTATTAAATGTAGGTTCAGTTGGTGTTCCTTTGTGTAGTGATGGAAAAACACAATTCCTAATATTACACGAAAAACACAATCAATGGGAAGAAGAATTTATAAGCCTAGAATATGATGTTAAAACGGCAATAGACGAACTTTACAAATCAGGACTTAGCGAGTATGCACCATTCTGGTGCCTTTTAACTGAAAATTTATTGCGTAACGGAAATATACCACATAGTACTGTACTGGCAAAAGTAATGTCATTATGTAATGAAGAAACTGGAACTTACATATGCCCCAATATTCCGGAGAAATATTGGGAACAAGCAGTTGCTGAATTTATGTAGAAGTAGTAAGTTTTAATTTGTAAAGGAGTTTGAAATATATGAAATATATTATTAGAGAAATGCATTCACATGAATATCCACTTCTGGATGATTTTTTGTATGAAGCTATATTTCAGCGCGATGAAACAAATCTGCTTCCTAAATCAATTATAGAAAAGCCTGAGCTTAACATATACATTGAGAATTTTGGAAGCAAAAAAGATGATTATTGTTTGTGTGCAGAAGTTGATAAAAAAATTGTTGGTGCAATTTGGGTAAGAAATATCAATGGATATGGAAGTATAGATGATAC
>CAYYVJ010000056.1:0-9362 GCA_964475115.1 uncultured Lachnospiraceae bacterium | reverse complement strand
AAACATCATCTTGGATGTGACGAACATTACCTTGTACATAAATTACGTCAAGATAAGGATTATCTTCCAGAACTAAGCAGAATAGCAGTGAAAGATGGAGAAGTAATAGGATGCATTATGTATTCAAAGTCAAGGGTTGTTAATGGGGCAGATATACATGAAGTTATAACCTTTGGACCTCTTTGTGTAGAGCCTAAATGGCAGGGATGTGGAGTTGGTGAGTTATTATTAAAGGAAACAATGAAATTAGCCTTAAATAAAGGATATAAAGGGATAGTAATATTTGGTGAACCAGATTATTATCCTAGAATAGGATTTAAAACATGTGATAATTTTCATATTACAACTGCTGATGGAAAAAACTTTGATGCATTTATGGGATTTGAATTAGCAAATGGTAGTATGAAAAACATAAAAGGAAAATTCTATGAATCGGAAGTGTTTAATGATCTTCCAAAAGAAGAAGTAGAGGAGTATAACAAAAAAATTCCGCAACTACAAAAATTGAAGTTCCCAGGACAATGGGATTAGGTGAAAAAACATAGAAATTTAAGAGGGAAGAATTATGTCAAAAATAATTATATATGGAAGTTATTATGGTACGACAAAAAGTTATGCGACTGAGTTATCTAAGAGAACCGGAATAGAAGCCATTTCTTATGATAAAGTAAAGGATTTAACAAGTTACGATACTATTTTATACATAGGTGGACTATATGCAGGAGGAGTTTTAGGCTTAAATAAAACAATAAAGCAGTTATCTGTGAGTAGTGAAAAAGAGATTTTTATTGTCACCGTTGGATTAGCCGATCCAAAGGACATAAAAAACATTAAAAGTATAAGAGAATCTATAAGCAGGCAAATTCCAGAGAGTATATTTGAACATGTAAAGATTTTTCACTTAAGAGGTGGTATAGATTATCAAAAGTTGAATTTCTTACATAGAACTATGATGAAACTATTGTATAATAAAGTAAAAAGAATCCCCACTGAAAAGCAGGATGCAGAAACAAAGGGTATTATTGAAACTTACAATCAGCAAGTGGATTTTGTTGATTTTAATAGTTTAAATGAACTTGCTTTGCTATTAACAAGCTAATAAAAAGAGAAAAAGGAGAATGAATATGCTTGAATTTAAATATGATGTACAATTATTAGTTGAAGGAGAAAATCTTTCAGAAGATGAAATTAGTGAATATATAACAAAGAATATTGAAGGTGATTGCTTACTTGCAGTTGGAGATGAAGAATTGATAAAAATACATTTTCACACAAACATACCGTGGAAGCTAATTGAGTATTGTGCTTCTATAGGTGAAATTTATGATATTGTCGTGGAAGATATGGAACGACAATCAAGAGGACTTCAAGGATAAAATCAAAAATTAGTTCTACTGCAACTTATCCTTCTAAAATGCATCTTATCCAATATCCATTGATTCTAAAATCCAATTTATTTATGATGAGAGCATAAATAAATTTGGAGGTATAAGTATGGGAATTATTACACTGCTTTTATTATTGTCATTGGAAATGTATTTTTTTGCTTGGTCAATTGCAACAAGAAACAATCGTAGAGAAGAAAAAGGAATGGTTAGCATTGCTTTGTTAGTACTTTTTGGATTATTGGTTGGCACTCAAGTTTTTGAATGGAGTTTTCGCTATGTAGCACTTTTGTTAGTACTGTTTATACAGGCTCTTATAGGTATGGTAATTCTTGTAAGAAAAAGAGAAAAGGAATATAATGTAAGGAAAAATATTTATCGTTTTATAAGAAATGGCGTTATCTTTACCTTTGCCTTGTTTCCTCCCATTCTTCTCCCTCAATATGAACAAGCAAAGATTACAGGTGAGTATAAAGTGGAGACGGCTAAATATACGTGGACTGATGATAGCAGGGTGGAAGAATTTTCAGAAATCGATGAAAACAGAGCATTAACAGTTGAATTTTGGTATCCTGAAAACGCTGATGAGACATTTCCGCTAGTTATTTTTTCACATGGTGCGTTTGGATTCAGCGGAAGTAATTACTCTACGTTTGCGGAGCTTGCCTCAAACGGATATGTCGTTGCAAGTATTGGGCATACCTATCAGGCGTTTTATACAATGGACACAGATGGAAAACTTACAATTGTAGATAATGATTTTATTAATAGGGCAGTAGAAATTAATGCTATCACTGATACAAGTCAGGAAGAAGAAAATTTTAAAACAACAAGAGAATGGATGAAACTTCGTATAGATGATGAAAATTTTATTCTTAATACAATACTTGCTGAATGTGAAAAGGATAAAACAGGAGTGCTATTTTCCTTAATAGATACTGAAAAAATCGGTCTTATGGGTCACTCTCTTGGAGGAGCAACTTCTGCACAAATGGGCAGAGAGCGCAATGATATTAATGCAATAATTGTCCTTGATGGAACGATGTTGGGCGAAGAAGTGGCATTTGAAAATAATGCAGTTGTTTTAAATGATACGCCATATCCTTTACCATTACTAAATATTTATGCGGAAGACCATTACACAAACGCAAAGAAAATTGTTGGAGATGCATACGATAATTTTCATGCAACAGAAAATGGTATCAGTGCATATGAGACTGTGTTTAAAAATGCCGGTCATCTTAACTTTACTGACTTGCCGTTGTTTTCACCTACGCTTGCCAAAATGCTTGGCGTGGGAATGATTGATGAACGGTATTGCATTGAAAAAATGAACGAAGTTGTTTTGGAATTTTTCGACTACTATTTAAAGGACGCAGAAGTACTAAAAATTGAAAAGGAATATTGATCATGAAAGTACTTATCAAAGAAATTAGTGACAAGGCCGACGAATGTGTAATTATAGAGTGCGTTGAAGTCACACCCGATATCGATAGCATACGAGCGTATGCTATCACAAAGAGTAAAACATTAATGGGAAGCATGGATGAACGAATTTATCAGTTTCAACTCTCCGATGTTTTCTATTTTGAGGCGGTTGATGAGAGAGTTTTTGCGTATACAAAGAGCAAGACATTTGAACTCAAAATACGCTTATATGAGCTTGAAAATGCCTATGCAGACAAACATTTTATTCGATGCTCTAAATCTTTTATAATCAATCTTATGAAGCTTGAAAGTATAAGTCCAGCCTTAAACGGTAGGTTTACAGCTCATATGAAAAATGGTGAAAGAATCACCATTTCAAGGCAATATGTGCCCGAAATAAAACGCGCTGTATTGGGAGGTAAATAAAATGGATTTTAAAACGTTCTTTGTAAAAAAGATTATGATAAGTTTTTTTGTGTCGGTTACCTGTATTTCTGTTGTTATGGCTTTGATCGGAATGCTATTTGAATCTGATACTCGCTTCGGTTATGAAGCATTTTTATCGCCACTTATCTTTGGAGCAATTGCATCTTTTCCTCAACTTGTGCAATATTCAAAAAGAGAATTATCATTTAAACAGACTGTGATAAGAAATGTAATTCATTTTATTTTGCTCGAAGTATTAATTTTGTCTGTTCTTTATTTTAGTGAAATACTCACTACTATATCTGTGGGCATATCCATTGGTATTTCCATATTATTAATTGATCTAACCGTTAACCTAGTTATGTGGATAAATGATAATAAAATTGCAAAAGAATTTAATGAAGCATTAAAAATAATGCAAACAAGTAAATCTCCATAATTTCTTCACAATGAAAAGTAATTACATTATCCTATTATATAGCTCATACAATATATATAAAAGGATAGTGTATAGAGGTAATATTATGGTTAATGAATACATAGCAAATTGTAATTATGACTATATAATTGTTGGAGCAGGACCTGCTGGATGTGTATTAGCAAAAGAACTGTCTGAAGATAGAAGAAATTCAGTTTTATTAATTGAGGCTGGAGAAAATAATGACAACGATGCACTTATAAGAGATTCAACAGCTAACTTAAGGTTACATAAACCTCAGTATTTCTGGCAAGGGGTAGCTGCACCACTTAAGAATGCAAATATGCAGATATTTGATTGGAGCACGGGAAGGATTTCAGGTGGAGGTTCATCTGTAAATGATGAGCAGTATGTAAGGCCGACACATTATGTATTAGATGAATGGCAAAGTAAAGGTGGGGCAATATGGGGACCGGAAGCTGCCGACTATAATTTTGCCATGCTTGAAAATTATTATGGTGAGACAATTAATCCTTATATACACGGATATAATGGCCGTCTAAATATAAGACAGTCTCCTTTTGCTGTTCCAGTCATGACTCAAAAATTAGTTTCTGCAATAGAGCAGGGAACTGGATTTAATGCTATTTTAGATTATAACGATCCTAATACGCCAATTGGTCCATTTTCAAGATGGCAACTTACTCAACAATCAAATGGTGAAAGAGAAAGTGCTTCAACTGCATTTCTTGGAGAAGAAGTAGTAAACAGCAGTGGATACGGAACTAATGGAAGGAACTTAAGGATATTATACAAAACGACAGCTCTTCAGATTATTATAAACAACAATAAGGAAGCTATGGGAATTAAATATCTTATTGAAGGAAAATGTGGAGTAGCCTATGCACAAAAAAAAGTAATAATATCTGCAGGGATAAATAGTGCACAAATACTAATGCTCTCAGGAATAGGCCCATACGAAAACCTTATACAATCAAAGATTTCTGTGATAGCTAATAATCAAAATATAGGCAGAAGCTTTGCAAATCATTCAACTAACATCGCTACATTTAGCGTCAATCCTGAAGATATACAAGGAGTTTTAAATGAGCCAGATGCTTTATTTATCGGTGGTGCATTTCTTCCGGCACCTTATGACTACAATATTCAAAAGAGAAGTGTTCAATTAATTGGTTTATATACAAATGGAATGTTAAATTTATTGATTGTAATGCTTTCTCCAGAAAGTAAGGGATTTATTAAGTTGCAAAATAATGATCCTTTAAAGATTGTTTATGCAGAATATGAATACCTTGAAGACCCTAGGGATTTAGAGCATTTAAAAAGTGTTTTTAGAAATTATATAAAAAATATTGCATTGTACTTATCTACAATTGATAGAAATTATAGACTGGTATCACCATCTATGGACATCATAAATAATGATGATATGCTTGAGCAATTTATAAAAGAAAACCTAGGTAATACTTATCACCAGCAGAGTTCTATTCCAATGGGACCATACGATAGGGGAGGAGCTGTAGATTATTTAGGCAGAGTATATGGAGTCAGCAATTTAATAGTTGCAGACTGCTCTATAATACCATATACAGTTGATGGAAATACCCAAGCTCCAGCATATTTAATAGGTTATACAATTGCAAAACAACTTTTAAAAGAAGAATAAATGAAATAGTAATGTGTCAAATGGTTATTCTTTCTGGATGACCATTTTTCTTGTTGACAATGTGACCATGCGGTCATATAATGTAATTAGACATGTGGCAGTATGGTCATCAAAATGAAAGGAGGAAGAAGATTGCCAAACACAACATTTTTTAACTTATCAGAGGGTAAAAAAGAATTAATTATCTCTTCAGCTATGGAAGAGTTTTCTACAGCTAATTACAATGCAGCTAGCATAAATCAAATATGCAAAAAATCTAATATTGCTAAGGGAAGTTTCTACCAGTATTTTAAAGATAAACTAGATTTATATGTATTTATTATGACTATAGCAATTGAAGAAAAAATCAGGTTTTTCTCTATAGCTATAGAGCGAGATCAAGAATTAGCCATATTAGAGCAAATTCGCATACTTTTTATTAAAGGTATTGAATTTTCCAGAGCTTATCCATTATATGCAGATCTTGGAAATCAATTTTCAAAAGAAATTGATGAAAAGGTGAAGTCAGCTGTTATAAAAGAAGGAGAAAAACAATCAGAGCATTTATTTATTAAGATGATAGAATCTGCAAAAATAAAGGGAGAAATTGATAACAATATCGATTCATTATCTTTAAGTATGATATTAGAATCTCTTTATAATGCAGTTAATAAATATATGTTAAATGAATTCGGTGATATAAATTATGAACATTATGAAAAGGATGCAAATAAGTTGGTCGATTCGCTTCTTAGTATTATTTTTAATGGGATTAAAAATAGATAATTAAAATATTAAAGGAGGATATTAGGTATGAACAAGAAGATGGATTTTATATTAGGGATAATATTTGCAATTGCAACAGTAATATTCATATGGTTTTTTCTTAGCAATGAAATGTTTTTTGAATGGGCATTCAAAAGACATCATAATATTTTGAGTTGGTATATAAGGCCTATATTTATTATACCTATAGTGATATTTGCTTTAAAGAAAAGTATAACTGGTGTTTTTGCATCTATATTTGCATTATTTACAAGTATGTTTTGGTTTCCCATACCTGCAGAAAGCAGTCCTCAGGTATTATCGTTTCTCGCTTTTGAAATGGAATACTTAAAAGGAGCATGGACAGTTCCTAAGATATTAATGAGTTTAGCAGTACCTATCTTCTTCTTTATGCTTATATTAGCTGCGTGGAAGAGAAATTGGAAATCGATTTTAGGTGTTGTGATTGGGGCAGCAGTATTGAAAGTCATTTGGAGTGTTGTTTTTAGCGGTGAAGTGGGACTATCCATTTTAAAACCTGCTATTTTAGGGCTGATTATCTGTATTGTTGCATTTTTTTTCTATTTAAAGAAGCACAAATCAAAAGGAGATATTTAAAAAGGAGGGATTATATCCCTCCTTTTATACTTTTTATACTTTACTGGAACTTTTGTATCTTGTTTATTCGTAGTGTTGAAACGGCATTTCATTTACATAAGCATTAAATCGTTCAATAACATGTTCGTCACCAACAATAAGAACTTTATCTTTTGGTGTAAACTCAAAATAAGGTCCAGGAGAGATTATGATATGGTTATCTTGAATGATACCAATAATGGTTGCGCCTGTGTTATGCCATATTTGGAGTTCTCCTATGCTTTTTCCGATAACAGGAGAATTTTCTGGTAATATAATTTCCACAGGATTGATAAGATCAGAACGCATATATTTATACATCTCAGCAATCTGTTTTGTAGAATTCGCTATTTCTTCATCAAGCTCTAAGCGCTTTTTTAGTAATTGAGATAAATTGTCATTCATTTTATGAAGGACTTCATCTGATTTAAAATTATTTACAAATTCTACAGCTTTTTTACGTGATAAAATTGTGATACCACTTCCAGCTTTTATTTGAACTACATGTTTATCTGATAACAATGACATGGAACGGCGTATTGTTTCAGATGAAACATTATATTCTGTGGATAAAATGGATCGTCCTTTTAATTTTTCACCTTCTACTAAGTTTCCAGATACAATTCTTGTAGCAATATTTACTGCTATTTTTAGATACCTTGGCATTGTAATCTTTTCTGAATTTTCTGCATTAATCATTTTTTTTCATCCTATCATCGTATATTATCGATAGTATACAACATTTGATATAAAATGTACAATATTAAACTATACATATTTCCTTGTATTTGATCACATACTATTGCTTATACTATGCCAAGGAGTACTTTAACAACTCAGATTATTCATTAATTTGACAACTGACAACTCATAATATATAATAGGCGTGTTGGTTGTGTGCGTGCATGTACTTCCAGCAAACTATACTAGGAGGTATATAATATGAAAAAAAGAATTTTAATGAGTCTTTTGTGTATTGCTACAATTTTTACTATAAGTGGATGCGCAAAGGAATCAGAAACGGTAGTTTTTGGAGACGCAGGTTGGGATAGTATGAAATTTCATAATGCAGTGGCTATGTACATAGCTGAAACAGCATATGATATGGAAACAGAAGAAGTGTCTGGCTCCACAGCTGTAACATATGGAGCTTTAAAGACTGGAGATATACAAGTGTATATGGAAACTTGGACAGATAGTATTTTAACTTATGAAGATGATGTTGCTTCAGGAGCAGTTACAGAAGTAGGTTTGAATTATGCTGATAATACTCAGGGTCTATATGTACCTCGTTATGTAATAGAAGGAGATCCTGAAAGAGGAATCGAAGCAGTAGCTCCTGATTTAAAAACAGTTGAGGATTTAGCAAATTACAGCCATATCTTTGTAGACCCTGATGATACTTCAAAGGGTAGAATCTATGGCGCAATATCTGGTTGGGCTGTGGATGAAATTATGCGTAAAAAAGTGGAATTCTATGGTATAGATGAGTTTTATAATTACATGGATCCAGGCTCAGATGCAGCACTTGGAGCAGCTATTGTAGGAGCTTATGAAAAAGGTGAACCGATTGTTGCATATTATTGGGAACCAGCATGGATTACAGGAAAATATGACTTGGTTCTTTTAGAGGATGCACCATATTCAGCTGAATTATATCCTCTTGGACAAAGTGAATGTCCATCAATTAACCTTACAGTTAGTGTAAATCCTGATTTCTATGAGGATTCTCCAGAATTCATTGAGTTTTTAAGTAGGTATTCTACATCCAGTCAGTTGACTTCTGATGCATTAGCATACATTAATGAAAATGATGCTGAATATGATGAGGCTGCAGAATGGTTTTTAATGGAGCATGATGAGCTAATTGATCAATGGCTAGACGCAGACAAGGCCAAACTTGTTCGTGATAGTCTTGCGAAGTAGGGGGTGATTTTATGCCAGATTGGTTATTTGAATTTCCCGAAAAGCTTTTTGTGGATATAAAGAAACCCATTGATAATGCAATAGACTACATGTTGAAAAACTGGGATCCTCTTTTTGATGCTATTTCTAATGGACTTCGTTCGCTATTAAATGTTATTGGAACATTTATTAACTGGATTCCTTGGTGGCTACTTATAGTTATGGTATTCATAGCAACCTATCGAATGAGTAAAAGAATAAGTAAAGCAACATTATATTCCGCGTTACTTTTAGTAGTGGGTGTTATAGGTCTTTGGGATATGATGTATGAGACACTTACTATAGTTATTACATCTGTAATAATTTCATTAATAATTGGCCTACCTATTGGAGTAATTATATCCTCAAGTAAAAGAACAAATGCAATTATAAGACCAGTACTTGATACAATGCAAACAATGCCTAGCTTTGTTTATTTGATACCTGCTGTTATGCTTCTTGGTCTGGGTAATGTTCCAGCAGTAATTGCTACGATAATTTATGCAATACCACCTGTTATAAGAATGACAAGTCATGGTATTAGGCAAGTAGACATTGAGGTTGTAGAAGCATCAAGATCTTTTGGTTCAACTAGAACACAGACCTTATTTAAAGTTCAAATTCCGCAAGCACTGCCCACCATAATGACTGGTGTAAACCAAACCATTATGATGGCTATTTCTATGGTTGTAAC
>CAYYVJ010000055.1:6948-14160 GCA_964475115.1 uncultured Lachnospiraceae bacterium | reverse complement strand
TCAGAGAGAGTAGATGAAGGTTTATGCGGAATGGAAATTGAGATTTTAAGTAATAGTTCAAAAGAATGGGTAGAAATAAAAACCAAATACCATTATACTGGATACGTACATAAAAATGATATTATTCAAGATGAAAAAACTCTTCAATTTTGGCATGGGTTAGAAAAAAAAGTGGTTATAAGTTCTTGTACAGATGTTCTGACAGAGCCTAGAATACAAAGTGTTATAAAAATGACAATAACTCGAGGGGGCGTGATTGGAGTTCTATCGAAAGCAGATGCTGAAGGCTGGATTAAAGTGGCTTTATGTGATGGAAGTAATGGGTTTATAAGGGCATCTCACTTAGGAGAATTTATAGTAAGTGCAAATAATAAGAATGAAGTTTTAATGAGACAAAATATTGTAAAAACGGCATATGATTATTTGGGTACAGGATATCGTTGGGGAGGAAAGACTCCTATGGGAATCGATTGTTCAGGTCTTTGCTTTATGGCTTATTATCTAAATGGGATTAGCATTTACCGAGATGCAGCTATAAAAGAAGGGTTTCCTGTTAAGGAAATCCATATTTCACAAATAAAAAAGGCGGATTTATTATTCTTTCCTGGTCATGTAGCTATGTATATAGGAAATCAGAGATACATACATTCTACTTTAAAAAAAGGTAGTGATGGAGTGGTTATAAATAGTTTGAATCCTAATGATGAAGATTATAGAGAAGATTTGGCAAAAAAAATAAAAGCAGTGGGAAGTATATTCGGAGGCTAGGGCTTGTATGAAGGTAGTAGATATGCATTGTGATACTATTTCGGTAATTTCCGAAAATAGAAAAGTTGGAATAGAAACTGGTTTATATGAAAACGATCTTAACCTTGATATAAAAAAAATGAAAAATGGAGATTATCTTTTACAGAATTTTGCTATGTATATAAATATAGAAAAGGAAGAGGATCCTTTTTTATTTTGTATGGAAATGATTGATTGCTTTGAAAAGTTATTAATTGAGAACAAGGAAGAGATCTCACAGATTTATACATATAAAGACATTGAAAAAAACCAAAAAAGTGGAAAACTGTCTGCATTACTTACGATTGAAGAAGGTGGAGTTTGCAAGGGTGATATAGATTTGTTGAGCAAATTCTATCAAAGAGGAGTTAGAATGATGACACTTTTATGGAATTATGAAAATGAATTGGGTTATCCAAATGGCTTATCCTTTGGAGATACGATTAAGAAAGGCTTAAAGGAAAAAGGCTTGGAGTTTATATATAAGATGGAACAGATGGGCATGGTTGTGGATGTATCTCATATGTCAGATGAAGGTTTTTATGATGTTCTAGAACATTCTACAAGACCTTTTGTTGCAAGCCACTCTAATTCAAGGTCCATAAGCCCTCATGAAAGAAATTTGACAGATGATATGATACATAAGCTTGCGTTGAAAGGCGGCATCATGGGGTTAAACTACTGTCCTTATTTCTTAGATGCAAACATAAAAAAGCATGAAGCAAAATCTAGGATAGAATATATAATTAAACATATAAAGCATATAGTTAAGATAGGTGGAGTGAATTGTTTAGGACTAGGGAGTGATTTTGATGGCATGGAAGGGGAAATAGAATTGAAGAATGCCTCATTTTTGCCAATACTAGAACATGAAATGATAAAGGCTGGTTTTAGGTCAAGTGAAATCGAATCAATATTTTATAAAAATGTTTTAAATTTATATAAAGAAATATTGTAGAAATAGGATGGAGGTAAATATGAAGTTTGTAAAAATGCATGGTACTGGAAATGATTATGTCTATATAAACTGTTTTGAAGAAGAAGTGAACGATCCAACAGAATTAGCCATAAAAGTAAGTAATCGAAATTTTGGAATAGGTTCAGATGGTCTGATTTTAATTAAGCCATCTCAAATAGCAGATTGCAAAATGGATATCTATAATGCGGATGGTTCAATAGCAAAAATGTGTGGGAATGGTATTAGATGTGTGGCTAAATATGCGTATGAACGAGGAATTGTAAAAAAAGAAAAGATGACGATAGAAACCTTTTCAGGAATTAAAACACTGGATCTTAAAATAAAAGAAAATAAGGTTGATAGTATAAAGGTAAATATGGGCAAACCGATAGTAAAAGCTGAGGAAATACCTGTATTATATCAAAAAGAAAGTATAATAAATGAAAAAATAATGGTAGAGAATGAAGAATATCATATGACTTGTGTTTCCATGGGAAATCCTCATTGTGTGCTTTTTATTCCAGATACATTAAGTGCAAAGGTGGAAAGCGTGGGCTCCTATTTAGAGAATCATGAAATGTTCCCTGAAAGAGTAAATGTGGAATTTGTCCAAGTGATGAATAGAAAACAGATTAAAATGAGAGTTTGGGAGAGAGGATCTGGCGAAACGTTATCTTGTGGGACAGGAGCATGTGCAAGCGTAGTAGCTGCAATTTTAAATGGCTATACAGAAGACGAAGTGGAAGTGGAGATTTTAGGTGGAAAGCTATGGATTTACTGGGATCGGGAGAAGAATTTTGTGTACATGAAAGGTCCTGCAGTAGAGGTTTTTTCGGGTGAATTAAGAGAGGAAATTATCATATAATTAATTCTGAAAAAAGTGAAATTAGTTCACAAAAGTGTAGGTTATCATGATATAATATTTACGGTTGGCCAATAAGCTTGCCTGCTTAAAGTATTATATTATTTCCTTTAAGCAAAATAGAAATACATGACGGATTGGAGAAAGGCTAGATGAATAAGTTTTTTCAAATCTTAAAGGATAAGAAGAAATTAATAATAAAAGTAAGTTGTATTGTAGTAAGTGTGGTTGTAATAGCTGGAACAGTAATAGGAATTCGTACATACCAAATAAAAAGAAAAAATATGGTGGATACTGGTATAGATAATGAAAGCAGTATAGAGATAGATACGACAGTAGAGTTAGAGTCAACTACAGAAA
Source organism: uncultured Lachnospiraceae bacterium (assembly GCA_964475115.1). GTDB lineage: Bacteria > Bacillota > Clostridia > Lachnospirales > Lachnospiraceae > CAYYVJ01. The sequence goes on along the minus strand of CAYYVJ010000055.1, from coordinate 11,194 downwards.
TAGAGACAACTGAAGAAATAGAGACAAGCACAGAGATAGAGACAAGCACAGAGATAGAGATAAGTACAGAGATGGAGACAAGTGTAAAGAGTGATACATCTACAGAGACAAAGGATTCATTAGAGATAGAGACTACAAGCATACTAGAGGAAGAAGAGATTCAAGAAGCAGATGAATTTTTTCAGAACGCTGTATTTGTAGGAGATTCTGTTATGATGGGATTTCGAAATTATGTTATGCGTAAAGGAACTGTTTTAAGTAATCCTGAATTTCTTGTTTCAGGAAGCTTTTCTACTCGAAGCGCATTAAAAGAGGTAAGTGAAACATCTATACACCCAATTTATCAGGGTAAACAGCGTCAAATTCAAGAATCTATTAGGCTTATGGAAGCAGAAAAAGTTTTCATTTTTCTAGGACTTAATGATATAGGAATGCAAGGAGTTGAGAAAACGGTTGAATTATATGATGAAATGATAGGCCGAATTCAGTCAGATAATCCTTCCATTCAAATATATATTATAAGTACAACTTATATGTTAATAGGAAGTGAGAAGAATTCTCTTAACAATGATTTGATTAGAGAATTTAATGTAGCGATAAAAGAATACAGTATAGGGAAAGAAATTGGATATATTGAGATTGCAGAAAGTTTAGCAGATGAAAATGGTGGATTAGCAGAAGAATATTGTAGTGATGGATATGTGCATTTAACACCAGCTGCTTATGATATATGGACTAGACTATTACGAGAATTTGCATTAGAAGAGACTATGGGAGGAAAGGGACTATGAAAAAACTATTTATTTTAATGGTGCTATCTTTATTTTTAGTAGGGTGCGGAAATAAAAAAGTAGAAATAGAAACTACATTAGAAATGAAAGAGGAAAAAAATCTCTCTGAAATATATGTAGAGATCGAAGAAGCGATAGAGTTGCCAGAAATGATAGCTTTAAACGATGATTATATCTCTAATTATTATGGTATTGATCTAGGGACATTAGAGGAATACCTTTTTAGAAATGCAGAAGAGATTATTTATGCGGATACGGTCATCCTAATGAAGGCAAAAGATGAAGCAAGTGTATCAGGTCTTCAAGAGGTATTAGAAACGATTATTACCCAAAAAAAGCTAGAACTTGAAAATTATTTGCCAGAGCAGTTTGAAATTGTAGAGAAAAGTAAGGTGGAAACTTCAGGGGCTTATGTGTATTTGGTAATATCAGAGGAACGAAATACCATAATAGAAATTATCGAAAAATATATAAAGTAAGGAGAAAATATTATGGTTTTTAGTAGTATCCCATTTCTCTTTTTTTTCTTACCGGTATTCCTTTTCTTGTATTATACACTACCATTTAAATTGAAAAACTATTTATTGTTAATATTTAGTTTGATTTTTTACGCATGGGGAGAACCAATTTATATTTTGCTAATGCTTTTTGCCTGTGGAGTTGATTATTCAAATGGACGATTGATAGAAAAAAACAGGAATTCTCCTTTGAAAAAAAAGATGCTATTATTTGTTTCTATTTTTGTAAATCTTTCAATGTTAGGATTTTTTAAATATGCTGATTTTTTAATTGATTTTATTAACTATGTAACAAATCTATCGATCCAACCACTCCGATTGGAACTACCAATTGGCATTAGCTTCTTTACCTTTCAATCCATGAGTTATAGTATAGATGTGTATAGAGATGATGTGAAAGTAGAAAAGAATTTTTTCACTTATTTAACCTATGTTTCCATGTTTCCACAGCTGATTGCTGGCCCTATTGTAAGGTTTAGTACAGTAAATGATGAAATACATGAAAGAACGATTCATTTTAAAGGATTTTCAAATGGAATTCTTAGATTTATGGAAGGTTTGTTTAAGAAAGTCCTTATTGCTAATAATATTGGTCTTTTATGGGACACTATTTCAGTTATGCCATCAGTGTCTGTTGCAAGTGCTTGGTTAGGTGCAATCGCTTTTACTTTGCAGTTATATTTTGATTTTAGTGCATATAGTGATATGGCAATAGGAATGGGTGAGATGTTAGGGTTTCATTATTTAGAGAACTTTAATTATCCTTTCATAGCAAAATCAGTCACTGATTTCTGGAGGAGATGGCACATTTCCCTTTCGACTTGGTTTCGTGATTATTTATATATTCCCTTAGGCGGAAATAGAAAAGGAAAAAGCAAACATATCCGTAATATGTTAGTGGTTTGGGCAGTAACTGGCCTATGGCATGGTGCTGCTTGGAACTTTGTTTTGTGGGGTGTGTATTATGGAATCTTATTAATATTTGAAAAATATGTGTGGGGAGAAAAGCTTTCTAAACTTCCTAAGTTTATTCAACATTTTTATACGGTATTTATTGTCATTGTAGGATTTGTATTATTTGTATTTGACGACTTTGGTCGTTTGGGGAATTTTTTAAAGCTAATGTTCGGAATAAATGGAAACCCGATGATAGACGAGCATTTCCTATATTATATCATAAATTATGGAGTCTTTTTACTCATAGCTATTTTGTTTTCAGTTCCTCTGTACCCTTTGTTACGTAAGCGATTTCTTGGGATTGAGAATGAAAATGGTAAAATAATAATGGCCGGTATATTAGCAATTGCTTACACAGTATTCCTTGTATTAACCATATCTTATTTAGTTAGCAACACTTATAACCCATTCTTATATTTTAGATTTTGAGGTGTGTATGGAAAAGAATTCTTACTTAAGCTATATAGGTATATTGCTGTCTGCAATTATTCTATGTTTTTCAATTAGTTTTATATTAATAGAAAAAGAAGATTTTTCGGAAAATGAAAATAGATATTTAGAGACATTTCCAGAATTAACGTTTGAGAAATTAAAAGAAGGAATCTTCACAAAAGAGTTGGAAGATTATTTTGCGGATCATTTTCCGCTTCGAGATTATTTTATGAACTTAAGAACTTCTTTTGAACTGTTTATGGGAAAAGTAGAAGTAAGTCAAGTTTATATAGGGCAAGATGAATATTTAATTGAAATTTATAAAGAACCATTAAATAATAAAAGGATTATTAAACAAGTAAATGGCTTTGTAGAATCTATAAATGATGCAGAAGTAACCTTTATGCTAGTACCTACTGCAATAACAATATATGAAGACAAGTTACCTTCTTATGCGCCGAGTGGAAAACAATTAGAAACTTTAAATGAAATATATAGGGCTATTTCTGCTAATACAATTGATGTTACAGATGCGCTAATCAAAGAAAAAGATAATTATCAGTTGTTTTATCACTTGGATCATCATTGGACAAACTATGGTTCTTATGTGGCTTATAAAGAATTTGCATATAATCAAGGATTTACACCACTTGAAATGGAAGCATTTGAAATAGAAACAGTAACAGAAGATTTTAAGGGAACCATATATTCAAAAGTCCATGATTATTCCTTGAAAGGTGATAAAATCGACCTATTTCTTAAGGAAAATCAAAATCTAACAGTATACTATGGTGATAGTAAAAAGAAAACAGATACTTTATATAATTATGATTATCTAAAGAAAAAGGATATGTATTCCTTGTTTTTAGATAACATTCACTCTATGATTGAGATAACGAATGAATCAATCGATTCCAAGGATGAACTTGTCATTGTTAAAGACAGCTATGGAAATAGTATAATTCCATTTTTAACAAATCATTATAAAAAGATATATGTAATAGATCCAAGATATTACAAGGAAGCAGTAAGTGAACTTGTCAATAAAAATCCTAATATTAAGGATGTTTTAATTTTATATAATATAAATACCATTGATACGGATTTAGGGATCGGTGGGATTTATTAGTCGTTATTAAGAGTTTGCACTAAGATGCGAACTCTTTTTTTCATAGAAATTTGCGTCTTATGAAATAAAAATTCTTAGGAGAAAGTGCACTTGAGTGTACAAAGCGTGGGCTGCTTGAGTTTCGCTAGTAAAACTCTTTCTTAGAACTTATTATATTCTGTTGAATAAATTATACAAAAGACTGAAAAGAGGAAAAAATTTGAATAGAGTAGGAGCTGCTATTAAATTACAAGCGGCACATAAAAAAGGTATTTTTGGGGAAGGTATATCAGTAGCAATATTAGATACAGGTATACATCCTCATCCTGACTTTAAAAATAGATTGATTGCCTTTAAAGATTTTCTACATGGAAGAATAGAACCCTATGATGATTGTGGTCACGGTACACATGTAGGGTAACCAATAATATTATAAAAAA
>CAYYVJ010000055.1:0-6848 GCA_964475115.1 uncultured Lachnospiraceae bacterium | reverse complement strand
TGATAGCTTCAGATAATAGTTCTGTAATTAATGGATTTGAGGGAGAAGAAATATTAGAAGGAAAAGGGAAAATTGCAGCTCTTAATTCTAGTAATGCTAAATATTTAAGGAACTTGTTTCCTTTTACAGCACCGATTTCACACAAAGGACAATCTGTTACAGTTGGATTAGGGGATCGACTAGGACTAGCTTCACCTGGTCATTTGCGTTTAGCAAAGAAATATAAATTTTTCCCTGTTCTTGCCCAACAATCAATTCGAGAATTAAATCTTACAGGAAGAAAATATTCCGATGTTTTAGATGCTGCATCTTGGGCAGTTTTCCAAGAGGGTTATAAAGAAGGTTTTGGTGCGGATGGAGATCATTTAAAGACAGTAGAAGAGGTTCAATATGCGTTAGATTCAGGTTTTACTATGATTACTCTTGATTGTTCAGATCATATTGATAATGGTGTCTATGAACTTAGTGCAGAGGAGATTAACCAAAAATATTTAAAAATAGCAGAAGAAAAAAGAAAAGAATTAGAAGGAATATATTTAAAGACCTCTTTTCAAATAGATAAAAACTTTGAACTATCATTTGATGAAGATGAATTTAAAAAGATTGTATTAATCTATTTAGAAACAATAGAGTATACTACTTATATTTATGATACTTTATTAAAAAAATTAAATGATACAGTAGATTTTGAGATGTCTATCGATGAAACATTATTTGAAACTTCTATTCACTCTCATTATTTTGTTGGCTCAGAACTAATAAAACGGGGAGTAAAGGTAAGGAGTCTCGCACCAAGATTTTATGGAGAATTTCAAAAAGGAATTGATTATATAGGAGAGATTAATCTGTTTGAGGAGAATTTCAAACAACATGTGCAGATAGCAGATCATTTTGGATATAAGATTAGTGTTCATTCTGGTAGTGATAAATTTTCTGTATTCCCAATTGTTGGTAGAGTAACAAAACAACATTTACATGTAAAAACAGCAGGAACGAACTGGTTAGAAGCTCTTAGAGTAATTGCAGATAAAGATAAAGGAATGTTTAGAGAACTTTATAAGTTTGGATCCGACCATTTGAAAGAAGCTAAAAAATATTATCATATTCAAACAGATGTGTCAGATATTATATCTTTAAAGGATATAAAAGATACAGAGATTTTAGCGTTATTAGATAACGATGAAGTGAGACAGATTCTACATGTAACTTATGGACTTATTTTACAAGAAAAAAAGGAAGATGGAAAGACTCTATTTAAAGAAAGGATTTATCAATTATTAAATGATTATGAAGAGGAATACTATAATGCATTGATTCTTCATATAGGTAAGCATTTAGAAGGACTAAATGTTGAAAAAAAATAAAAGATTGACATTTTCTTTTGGAGCAGTATAATATAGATATACTAGTATACAAGTTGAAATTGTGTACTAAAAATAAAAGAATATAATAATAGGAGGTATTTTGTATGAACATGACATTACGTTGGTTTGGTAGCAAACACGATTCTGTAACACTTCAACAAATTAGACAGATTCCTGGAGTGACTGGAGTTATTACTACTTTATATGATATTCCGGCAGGAGAAGCTTGGTCATTAGAGAGAATTTTAGAATTAAAAAAAGAGGTAGAGGCTAGCGGACTAAAAATCGAAGGTATTGAAAGTGTAAACATTCATGATTCTATCAAGATAGGGTCACCTGAGAGAGATAAGTATATTGAAAACTATATTATTACTTTAGAAAATTTAGGAAAAGCAGACATTCGTATGGTATGTTACAACTTTATGCCTGTGTTTGACTGGACACGCTCTGAATTAGCTAAAGTAAGAGATGATGGTTCTAGTGTATTATCTTATGATCAAAGTATTATTGATCAAATCGATCCTGAGACTATGTTTAATCAAATTGATTCAAATAGTAATGGATTTGTTATGCCAGGTTGGGAACCAGAAAGATTAGCTAAAGTAAAAGAATTATTTGAAAATTATAAAGAAGTTGACGATGAGAAATTATTTGATAATTTAGTATACTTCTTAAACAAGATTCGCCCTGTATGTGAAAAATACGATATTTTGATGGCGATTCATCCAGATGATCCAGGTTGGCCAGTATTTAACCTTCCAAGAATCATTAAAAATAAAGAAGATATTTTAAAACTACTTAAAACAGTGGATGCTAAATTTAATGGTCTTACTTTATGTACTGGTTCTTTTGGATCCAATCCAAATAATGATATTGTTGATATTATTAATTCAACAGCAGGTAGAGTTCATTTTGCACATGTACGTAACGTGATCCATCATGCACCAGGTAAATTTGATGAAGCGGCTCATTTATCAAGTGATGGTTCTATGGATATGTATAGAATACTAAAAGCCTTTTATGACAACGGATTTGATGGACCAATGCGCCCTGACCATGGACGTGCTATTTGGGGTGAAGTTGCTATGCCTGGATATGGTTTATATGATAGAGCCCTAGGTGCTACTTACTTAAATGGTTTATGGGAAGCAATTGATAAATCAGCTAAATAATCCTAAGGAGGAAGGCAAGTCATGAAATTAAAGCAAGCAGAATTGGCCAACAGAAAAAGTTGGCAAGATAAGGGTTTTGTATTACCTGAATTTGATCGTGATAAAATGATTGAAGAAACAAAGAAAAATCCTGAATGGATACATTTTGGAGCTGGAAATATATTTAGAGCATTTCCAGCTGCTGTAGCACAGGATTTATTAAATAAAGGAATTTTGAAAACAGGTATTATTGTTGCAGAGGGCTATGACTATGAAATCATAGAGAAAAGTTATAAAACTTATGATAACTTAAGTCTTCTTGTAACATTAAAATCGGATGGAAATCTAGAAAACAAAGTGATTGCTAGTATTGCAGAGTCATTAAGCGTAGATACAAAGAATGAAAATGATTGGGCTAGACTAGTAGAAATATTTAGAAGTAAAACTTTGAAAATGGTTTCTTTTACAATTACAGAAAAAGGATATAGCTTAGTAAATCAAAAGCAAGAATATCTTCCAGATGTTTTAGCAGATTTTACGAGAGAGCCAAGTAAAGCTGAAAGTTATATTGGTAAGCTAGTAGCTCTATGCTATGAAAGATTTTTGAATGGTAAACTTCCATTAACATTAGTAAGTATGGATAATGTCTCTCATAATGGAACGATGCTAGAAGCAGCAGTTATCGCATTTGCAAAAGAATGGATTGCAAATTCAATTGTAGAGGCAGAGTTTTTATCATATGTAACAAATGATATAGCATATCCTTGGAGCATGATTGATAAAATTACACCGCGTCCTGCAGATGACGTAATAAAAATGTTGGAATCCATTGGATTTGAAGATACACAGGCTGTTATTACTTCTAAGAACACCTATGTTGCACCTTTTGTAAATGCAGAGGAGCCACAATATCTAGTAATTGAAGATAAGTTTAAAAATGGAAGATTACCACTAGAAGAAGGTGGAATTATCTATACAGATAAAGAAACAGTAGATAAAGTTGAAAAAATGAAGGTATGTACTTGCCTTAACCCTCTTCATACTGCATTAGCTATCTATGGATGTCTATTATCATATAGCAAGATATCAGATGAAATGAAAGATAAAGAGTTAGTAAAGTTGATTGAAAAAGTAGGATATGTAGAAGGATTACCTGTAGTTTCAGATCCTGGAATCATTAATCCGAAAAACTTTATTGATGAAGTAATAGGTGTACGTTTACCAAATCCATTTATGCCAGATACTCCACAAAGAATTGCAACAGATACTTCTCAAAAACTTGCAATTAGATTTGGAGAAACAATAAAAGCATATGACCAGTCTGCTGATTTGGATGTAAAGAGCTTGAAATATATTCCACTTGTTTTAGCTGGATGGTGCCGTTATTTAGTGGCAATTGATGACGAAGGAAATGCATTTGAATTAAGTTCAGATCCTATGATTTCTGTTTTAACTCCTGTTATTGGGAAAATTTCACTAGGACAAAAAGAAGGTGTTCATGAAATTTTAGAAGAAGTTTTATCAAATGCTAAAATTTTTGGAGTAGATTTATATCAAGTTGGACTTGGAATCCAAGTAGAGGAATATTTTGCTGAATTAATTGAGGGAAAAGGTGCTGTACGTAAAACTCTTCAAAAATATTTAGCATAAATTTACAAAATAAATATTTTTTAAAATGATGGGAGGCAGTAATGCAGGTACATGAAAAATTGAAAAATGAAACTGCTAGGGAGTATGCTTTCCGTACCATAAAGGACAATATAATTTCATTAGAGCTTGCTCCGGGAAGTCTTGTTAGTGAGAATGAATTAGCCGCACAAATGGGAATCAGTCGTACACCTGTAAGGGAAGCTCTAATTGAATTAAGTAAACTTAAAATTGTAGGAATCTATCCTCAAAAAGGTAGTTATATTTCCTTGATTGATGGAGAAATGGTAGATGAAGCGAGATTTTTAAGGCTTACATTGGAAGGTGCAATTGTACAACTTGCTTGTGAAATGGCAACAGAGGAAGATATTCTTTCCTTAGAAGAAAATATTAGATTGCAAGAATTTTATTTGCAAAGTTTAGCAAATGAAAAATTGCTTGAACTAGATAACGATCTTCACAAGCTTCTCTTTGAAATATGTAATAAAAAGGTTACTTATAATTTACTGGGTGGCATAATGATACATTTTGATAGAGCACGAAGCTTAAGTCTGGCAGTTCTAAAGGATTCTAAAATTTATTCAGATCACAAGGATCTAGTAGATGCAATTAAAAAAAGAGATAGTAAGCAAGCACAAAATGTTATTGAAAGGCATTTGAATCGATATAAAATCGATGAAAAAGAGCTTAAAAAGGAATATCCGCATTATTTTGTGGAGTAAAAATAAAAAATCGCAAGACTTCTGGATAAATTAGTTAAATCTAACCAAATTTATCCAAAAGTCTTGCCTTTTGTCGAATTAGTGACTATAATCTAGAATAGTGCGTTTTTACAAAGGATAAAATTGATTATAAGGAGTAAAGTATGAGATACATTCCCACTGAGCATGTTAAAGCTGGAATGATTTTAGGGAAAACAGTATATGGTTCTGGCAGTGAATTATTACTGATTGAGAAGTCTATTATAAAGGAAGATTACATAAAGAGATTAAGACGGATAGGGATTCAAGGGCTTTATATTCAAGATGATTTTTCGAGTGAAATTAAAATTGAAGAAGTTGTTACACCAGAACTTAAGAGTAAAGCTGTTTCTTTTATTAAAGGTATGTTTTTAGATGAATCCGATGATTTCAAGAAAAACTTAAAAAGTAGTATTGATTTACAATATTTAATGACAGAATTAGTTGACCAGATTTTTGAAAATAAGGATGTTCAAGTTAATGTTATTGACTTGAAAAATTATGATGAGTACACCTATCTTCATAGTATTAATGTGGCAGTTCTTTCCGTAGTTACAGGTCTTGCTTTAGGATTATCAAAAGAAGAGCTGATTTTATTAGGGATAGCTGGTATCTTACATGATGTAGGAAAACGATTTATATCTACAGAATTATTAAACAAAGAAGAAGAATTGACAAAAGAAGATTGGAAGCAAATAAAAGAACATTCAAAAGATGGTTATCATTATATAAGGGAAAACTTCAATCTTCCAATTAAGTCTTATATTGGAATATTGGATCATCATGAAAGATATGATGGAAATGGTTATCCAAATAAAAAAGAAGGACAAAAGATTTCTTTGTTTGGAAGAATATTAGCTGTTGCAGATGTATATGATGCCTTGGTTTCTAATCGGCCTTATCATAAAGCAATACTTCCCTCAGATGCATGGGAATATCTTCTTGGTGCTTCTGGTAGCCAATTTGATCCTCAGGTGGTGGAAGCTTTCTCAAAGAAAGTAGCTATTTATCCTTTGGGTACACAGGTAAATCTTAGTAACAAGCTGTCTGGAATTGTTGTAAAAAATTATTTGGGATATAGTTTAAGACCAAAGATTAAGATTTTTTCAGATTCTGATGTTCCTGTTTATATTGATTTAAAAAATGATGTTGATACTAGAAATATAACGATTGTAGGTTTTTCACATAATAGTCCAGTAGATTTTATTATGCGAAAAGTAGTCTAATAGAAAAAAGAATAGAATACATATTTTCTCATATCTTGTAGAGACAATGAAAATATAAGGTATAGAGATGGAAAATAAAATAAGTAGAATTGAGGGAGCTTATTCTCTTAATGACCTAGAAAATGTAATGAGGCTGTTTTTTAATCAGCAAGTTATGTGGACTAGGTTTTATATTTTAAGTAAAACTTTAAATATAGAAGACCTAGTGTACATAAAGAACCGTCTTTTTATGATACCAAAAGACATAGGGAATGTATTAGGAATATATTATGGTGAGAATATAGGTAATACCTTTGAAAACTTGTTTTACAATCAAGTAAGTATAACAATACAAATGATAGATGCTTATATACAGAATGCATCTATTACATTAATAGAGGATATAATAAAATCAGCTGATAAAAACACTTACTTAATAGCAAAGTTACTTTCACAGTTTAATCCATATTTTAAGCAAAGAGAGCTAGAGGATTTGTTTTGTTGTCAATTAGAATTAATAAAGGAGATGGTAATAAAAAGAATTAACAAAGAGTATCTTGAAGAAATAAATTCATATGATTTTATTGAATATCATGTTCTTATGATTGCAGATGTTATAACAGATGGAATTGCAAAACAGTTTTATGCTAGGAAAAATACAAGTAGTATAGAGTGCACTTGATAAGACGAGATATGTGTTTGTGTTGATTATTCAGATAATTTAAGATATAATATCCTTAA
>CAYYVJ010000054.1:0-14277 GCA_964475115.1 uncultured Lachnospiraceae bacterium | reverse complement strand
GTACTTATGATAATATTTGGATTGGAAGGGGTTGTCAATGTATCGGCAACTAGTCCAGGACCAGTAGAAACTACGACAATTGCCCAGACCATTGAAATTGTTGGTTTAGAAAAAAACACGCGAGCAAAAATGGGGGATACCTATGAGTTGACAATTATTGGTAAACCGGTAATTTCTCCTGCTGACATTACATTTAAATCATCTAATGCTCACATTGCTGAAGTTTCAACTAGTGGTAAAGTAACTTTTAAAAAAGTAGGTCGTACAACTATAACCGCTTCATATGAAGGCATAGCTGCAACAGTTACTTTTGATGTTATAAATCCGATTACTCAATTAACTTTAGATGAGACTTCTGATTTGGAAATGAAACCAGGACAAAGAATAAGATTTAGTGCAACAATGGTACCTGAAAATGCTTCTAATCCCGATAGTATTACATGGGTATCTTCAGATCCTTCTGTTGCAAGTGTAGATAAATATGGGGTAGTTACAGCCAAGTCAGCTGGTCATACTTATGTACGTGCAGAATCAGCAGAAACATTATATGGGAGTCCAGTAAAAGCAGTGTCTGTTTTTCGTAAGATTACGGTTGATCAACCAGTAACCGATCTGACTTTTGACAGTGAAGCTGTATCAATGAAAAGGGGAAGCGTGCTTTTCCTTAAAGATATCATTAAACCAGAGAATGCGACGGATAAGTCCTTAGTGTGGTCTAGTTCAGATGAAGATATTGTTATAGTAGATCAAGAGGGTAAAGTTACCGCCCTTGAAAGCGGGCAAGCTATTATTACTGCAAAAACTCTTGACGGAAGTGAAATTGTTGCAGAAACAGTAGTAACAGTGCTTGAGCCTGTGACGGGGATAAGCTTAAGTGCTAGATCTAGAACGGTAGAAGTTGGAAACAAATACACGATTCAACCCAATATTACACCTTCAAATGCAGATAACAAGGCTGTTACCTATACTTCTAGTGACCCAACGGTAGCTAGTGTAGATGCAAATGGAGTAGTAACTGGATTAAAGGGTGGAACCACTTTAATTGTTGTTAAAACAGATGATAGAGGATTACTAGCAAGTATGACCATAGAAGTAAAAGAATCTGTGGATGCATTATCTTTTGAAGATAGAGAAACTTACATAGGAATTGGTTTAACAAAAAAACTAGAAGCTATTTTTAATCCTGATGATGCAACAGATAAAAGATTAAAATGGACTTCTAATAATACAAGTATGGTAACTGTAAACCAAAATGGTGAAGTATATGGTGTTGGTCCTGGTACTGCAACCATTACTGCAGAAGCTAGAGACGGAAGCGATAGGAAAGCAACGATTGTTGTACATTCTGTAAAGCCAATTACTGGTCTTATTATGAGCGAATCTAAGATTAAAGTAAGAGAAGGCGATTCTAAGCAAATGAATGTTAAATTTTTACCTAGTGATGCTACTGTAAAAGAAGTGAAATGGGTAAGTTCAGATCCTTCGATTGCTAAAGTAGATAACTTTGGGGTAATTACGGCAATCAAAGAAGGTGAATGTAAAGTTACAGCTTCTTCCTTGGATGGTGGAAATGCATATGCAGAAGTAAAAGTTACTGTAGTTAAAGCGGTGGCGGCTGAATCTGTTCGTGTAATCACTGCAGATACTACTATGTTAATTGGAGATAGTAGAACGTTCACAGCGAATATTAGACCAGCCAGATCTACAGAAAGCTTTACATGGCATTCTACAGATACTTCAATAGCAGCTGTAGATGGAAATGGAAAGGTTACAGCTGTAGGTTCAGGTGTTTGTGATATAGTAGCTGTTTCTGAACTGACGGGGGTGGAAGGTCGTACTTCTGTTAAAGTTGTTTCTTTAAATTCAACATCCATTCGTTTAGAACAATATGATACATATGATTTATTTATAGATGGTGTGAAAAGTGGTATTACTTGGTATTCTAGAAATCCTAGAGTGGCATCGGTAAGCCAGAATGGGAAAGTAACAGCTAGACAGGCTGGTACAACTACTATTATAGCGAGAATGGATGGCAAGCGTGTAAGCTGTGAAATTACAGTTGATACAATGAAAAAATAAATAGTAGTGAAGACAAAAAGCACGGTTTTTTTCGTGCTTTTTGTCTTATACAGCTTTCATTTTGAAACAAAAGATTGTGAAAAAGATAACAAGATATGAGTTTCAAAGGTTGCATTGATTAAAAATTTGTGCTATATTTAAAAATGTTATCAAAGTAGTCATAAGGAGACTGAATATATGATTTGCACAAAATGTGGAGGAGAAGTAGAAGTAGGAGAAGTTTTTTGTACAAAATGTGGTAGATCCGTACAAATCGTTCCTGATTATAATCCTCTTGAAGATGATAATATTCATTTTAATGAAAAAGAGACTTATATAGAGAGACATAATGAAGAAAAGATTCTTAGTAGAAAAAAAAGAATGATGAAATTAAAATTGCGTAGATATGGTTTAATAACAGTGATTATTTTATCTATTTGTGGAGTAGGTGCCAGCATTTACTTCTTTATACAGTATAAAACGGTGAATTCCTATGATTATCAATTGAATCAGGGTTTAGCGCATTATGAAAATGAAGAATATGAAGAGGCCATTCAAAGCTACGTAAAAGCAATTTCATTTAATAAAGAAGATACAAAAGCAAGAGAATCTGCTTACCAGACCTATTTAATGATAGAAGACTATGATAGAGCGATAGAGCAAATTCTTGAGATTGTCTATATAGATCCAAGCCCAGAAAACTATGGGAAATTAGCTGAGCTATATGCAAAAAGTGGTAATACAGACAAGATAAATGAACTATTACGTGAATTTGAGGGAAGCAAGATTGGTGAAGCTTTAGAACCTTATAAAGTAAATGATATTATAGTAAATTTTGCCGGTGGAACCTATCATGATTATTTGAGTTTAATTTTAGAATCAGAAGAAGATGTTTTGATTTATTATACATTAGATAATTCGGAACCTACTATAGAAAGTAGTGTTTATTCTGGTGGAATAATGATTGATGTGGTAGGAAAAACAGTTCTTCGCGCAGTTGCGATAAATGATTTAAATATAGCAAGTAAGGAACTAAAAGAGACCTATGAGATAACTCTTGTTGTTCCAGATGCTCCAACTGTAACTCCGAGCAGTGGAAACTATACAAAAGTTGAAAAAGTCACAATAGATGTTCCTGAAGGTGGGACAGCATATTTTACATTAGATGGTTCGATTCCTGAAAAGGGATCTTCAAACTCCTATATATACTTGGAGCCGATAGAAATGCCGATAGGAAATGTTGTTTTTTCTGCTATAATAATTGACAAATTCGGAACAGAAAGTTATGTTACGAAAAAGAATTATGAACTTGTTCTTGATCGACCATATTCCTATAATGCTGCAGTTGTTTTGTTGAAAAATAAATTTGTGGAACTTGGAATTATGGATGATATGGATGGAAATCGCTCGAATAATGAAAAAGTATCTCTACAGTATAGTGCTTTGCCTATGATAGAAGAGAAAGAGTGTTACCTATTTTTTGTTCGAATTGCCTCGAATAATCAAATAACTATTTTAAATAGAATATTTGCAGTGTCTACAGCAGATGGGACAATATATGAGGTTGTAAGTGATGGAGTTGGATATAAGATAGTAGGAACTCCATAGGGTTAATTTGGTTAGTAGTTATAATAATTATTCATATATTAGGAGGAAAACATGTATAAAATAGTGAAAGTAAAAGAGCTTGCAGAAAATATTTATTTGATGGACGTAGAAGCTAAGAGGGTAGCTAAATCTTGTCAGCCAGGGCAATTTATAATTGCGAAAATTGATGAGAAAGGTGAAAGAATTCCTCTAACTATCTGTGATTATGATAGAGAAGCTGGCACAATTACGATTGTATTCCAAGCGGTGGGAGCATCTAGTACTAAGATGGCTCATTTAAAGGAAGGCGATTTCTTTCAAGATTTTACTGGACCATTAGGGGTAGCTTCTGAATTTATATCTGAAGATATAGAGGAGCTAAAAAAGAAAAAGTTTTTATTTGTAGCTGGTGGAGTTGGAACAGCACCTGTTTATCCTCAAGTAAAATGGATGCATGAACATGGAATAGAGGCTGATGTTATTGTAGGTTCAAAAACAAAAGACTTATTACTATTAGAAGATGAAATGAGAGCAGTAGCAGGTAACCTTTATATAACTACAGATGATGGTACATATGGTGCCAAGGGAATGGTAACTGAAGTTATAAAAGATCTAATTGAAAATAAAGGGAATAAGTACGATGTTTGTGTCGCAATCGGACCTATGATTATGATGAAGTTTGTTGCCTTATTAACAAAACAATATGACCTTCATACTGTTGTAAGTTTAAATCCAATTATGGTAGATGGAACAGGAATGTGTGGAGCTTGTCGTGTAACAGTAGGTGATGAAGTAAAGTTTGCTTGTGTAGATGGACCAGAATTTGATGGACATTTAGTAAAGTTTGATGAAGCTATGAAGCGTCAGCAAATGTACAAAACATTTGAAGGTAGAGCAGTTTTAAAAGAAAGAGAAGGCGATACCCACCGTGGAGGCGGATGCGGCTGTGGAGGTGACGAGTAATGGACGTATTAAAAAAAGTAGCAGTAAGAGAACAAGATCCTAAAGTAAGAGCAACTAATTTTGAAGAGGTTTGTCTTGGCTATAACTTAGAAGAAGCAATGGAAGAGGCAACTCGTTGTATAAATTGTAAAAATGCAAAATGTATAGTTGGCTGTCCAGTAGCAATTCAGATTCCTAATTTTATACAATCAATTATAAAAGGTGATATTGAGGAAGCATCTAATATTATAGCTGAATCATCTGCACTTCCTGCAGTTTGTGGCCGTGTATGTCCACAGGAAAGTCAGTGTGAAGGTAGATGTATTCGTGGTATTAAAGGGGAACCTGTATCCATTGGTAAATTAGAGAGGTTTGTAGCTGATTGGGCAAGAGAAAATAATATTGTTCCTAAGAAACCTGAAAGTACGAATGGTAAAAAAGTTGCTGTAATCGGTTCAGGTCCTTCAGGGCTTACCTGTGCAGGTGATTTGGCGAAACTAGGTTATGAAGTCACCATATTTGAAGCACTTCATGAGCCAGGTGGTGTTTTAGTCTATGGAATTCCTGAATTCCGTTTACCAAAAGAGACGGTTGTAAAAGCAGAGATAGATAATGTTAGAAAATTAGGTGTAAAGATTGAAACGAACGTTGTTATTGGTAAGTCAACAACGATTGATGAATTAATAGAAGAAGAAGGTTTTGAAGCAGTATTTGTTGGTTCAGGAGCTGGATTGCCTAAATTTATGGGAATTCCAGGAGAAAATGCAAATGGTGTTTTTTCAGCCAACGAGTATTTAACTAGAAATAATCTAATGAAAGCATTCCAAGAAGGATACGATACTCCTATTTTTGAAGGAAAGAAAGTAGCCGTTGTAGGTGGTGGAAATGTAGCAATGGATGCTGCTAGAACTGCCCTTAGATTAGGAGCTGAAGTTCATATAGTGTATAGAAGAAGTGAAGAAGAACTTCCAGCCAGAGTGGAAGAAGTTCATCATGCAAAAGAAGAAGGGGTTATATTTGATTTATTAACGAATCCTGTAGAAGTACTTGTAGATGAAAATGGATGGGTTTCTGGAATGAAGTGTGTTAAAATGGAATTAGGTGAGGCGGATGCTTCAGGAAGAAGAAGACCAGTTGAAGTTCCAAATTCAGAATTTGAACTACAATTAGATACCGTTATTATGTCTTTGGGAACTTCTCCAAATCCTTTAATTTCTTCTACAACAGAAGGTTTGGAAATCAATAAATACAAATGTATTATTGCTGAAACAGAAACTGGTAAAACTACCAAAGATGGTGTATATGCAGGTGGAGATGCGGTAACAGGTGCAGCAACTGTTATTCTAGCTATGGAAGCTGGAAAAATAGGAGCAAAAGGAATTCACGAATATCTTTCAACAAAATAATGATTTGCTAGAAAAGCAATTTTACAAATAAAAAAGCAGTAAACTCATTGGCTTATGGAGTTTACTGCTTTTCTTATTCGTAAAACTTTTGATAGATTTCCTCTGTTAATTGTTCGATAAAAGCCTCATCTATATTTTCTATTTTTTCATTGAGTACTTTTTTAATATACTCTGCACGTCCGAAATATTTTATTTCTTCAGAAGAGCCTTCAGTAGAAGCTTCTTCTATAAATTCAATTGATGAATCAATGCTTTCCTTTGTATAATTCTTAAGGAACCAATTCATTATCTCATTGGTAGTTGTAATTTCTTCTCCAATTTGCTTTTTTACCTTTTTTGCATTTCTTGAGGTTTGAAAACCAATTATAAGAAAAGCTATAAAAAGACCAGTCATAACAAAGTAAAATAAAACCTTAGTACTGGAAGCAAGATTGAAACTGATTATACCAAAAAAATCTAAACAAAGCACAAAGAGTCCAATGCCTCCTACTAAAAAAAACGTAAATGCAGAAGAGTACAAATCCTGATATTTATCAATTTTTTTTACGTAACTTTTATTTTGAGTAGTTTCTTTACTCAAGGGTTCACCACATTGGGAACAAATGGTGTGTTCATCTTCATTCTCTTTATTACAATTTGGACAACTTAACATAACGATCACTCCTAGTCTAAACTTAATATATTATTAGGATTTTATTATATATCAGATTGAAAATAGGTACAACCCAAAATATAGGAAAAGATAAAATGACTTGTAGAAGTTAACGACTACATATATAATAAAGATATATGATATGGAAAGTTTAAGGAGGAAATTTACAGATGACATTAGCGATAGTTACAGCATTGGCTGTAGGTGGCTCAACTATATTCGGAGCAATAATTGGGTCTTTCTTTAAGAAATTAACACACAAACATAATGATATGATGCTTAGTTTTTCAGCAGGGGTCATGTTAGCAGCGGCTATATTAGGTTTGATTGTACCTTCCATAGAGGCTGGTGGGAAAAATGGTATTTGGATTACTGCAGTTGGAATTTTAGTAGGTGCACTTTTTGTAAATTTGGCAGATAAATTTACGCCTCACTTACATAACTTAATAGGAATTGATATAGAAGAACATAGCGCAAATAAAGATTCGCTTAATCGTATTTTGCTATTCATTATGGCAATTGCGATTCATAATTTACCAGAAGGAATTGCGGCTGGTGTTGGATTTGGATCAGACGATATTAGTAGCGCCATTACAGTAGCAATTGGAATTTCATTGCAGAATATTCCAGAAGGTATGATAGTAATTCATCCACTTATGCAATTTGGAGTGCCAAAGAAAAAAGCATTATTAATTGCAGGTTCTACAGGAGTGATAGAGATAATTGGTACTATGATTGGCTATTTTGCAGTTGCGATAGCAACGGTTATATTACCATTTGCCTTAGCTTTTGCGGGAGGTACGATGCTTTATGTAATTAGTGATGAGATGATACCTGAAACTCATAGCCATGGGCACGAGAGAGAAGCTACGTACTCCTTGTTGTTTGGATTTATATTTATGCTTGTTATTGACTTTTACATTTAAGGAGACACGGGATGAAACCTATTAAAAGAGCCGCCATTCTGCATGATATTGCTGGGGTGGGTAAGGTTGGATTAACGAACATACTACCTGTGTTAAGTGTTATGGGTATCGAGCCATGTCCTGTGCCAACCTATGTTTTGTCTACCCATACGGGTGGCTTTGGTGCGCCAGCCAAGGTGATGTTGGCAAATTTTCCGACAGAATGCGGAGCACACTATAAGGAGGCTGGAATTTTATTTGATACCATACTTATAGGATATTTAGGAAGTGAGCAAACAATTGAAGCAGCAATGACTTTTTTGAACATGAATCCTAGTTCCCATGTAATATTTGATCCTATTTTTGCAGATCATGGGAAATGCTATTCGAATTTCAACCTAACTTACGTTGAAACATTAAAAAAGCTAATACCTTTTGCTGACATAATTACACCAAATTATACAGAAGCTTGCTTATTGGCAGGTGAGGAATATGAGTCTGTGTATTCTGAGAAAAAAATCGAACATATTGTAAGGAAGCTGAAAAAGATAGGTGGAAAAAACATAGTTATTACAAGTACACCTTCCATAAATGTAAACTCAATTGGTATTAGCATTTATGACGCTGAAGAAAATTCCTTAGAATATTATCGTAAAGAAAAGACAGGAGTTGCTTATCCTGGCACAGGAGATCTTTTTTCTGCTGTACTAACAGGGGAGCGAATGAATGGTAAATCTCTTAAAGAAGCATGTTTTAGTGCACATGATTTTGTGAGTGCTTGCATATGTGAAAGTAGTAAATATGATTACCCTGTAAAAGAAGGAGTTCTACTTGAGAAATCCTTGAGGCTACTTTGGAAGGAAAGTTGATATGATATGTTAAAACAAAAAAGATTTTGGATTTTTTTACTCATGCCAATCTCTTGCTTTATAATATTAGCGGTAAAATACAATGGTGAACTTGCAGAAGTTATGTTTGCCAGAGGTATTTATAAAGTGTACGCAAGAGTTCTTAGCACGATTACTGGAGTGGTTCCTTTTTCCATACTAGAGTTGGGGATTATATTGATTCCAATCGTGCTGATATTGAGTGGTCTAATTTTTATTCGAAATCTAACTAAAAACAAAGAAAATAGAAAAGTTAGAATTGTAAATGCACTTATAACTTTGCTCTGTATTTTTAGTATAGGATTATTTTGGATAACTATAGTTTGTAATGTAAATTATTATCGATATACATTTAGTGAAATAAGTGGTTTACCGGTAGAAGATTCCTCTCTTGAACTTCTTGAGGCTCTTTGTATAGATTTAGCGAATAAGGCAAATAATTTGAGAGAGCAGATAGAAATTACAGATGAAAATGGTGTAATGAAATTATCTTTTCATAGTTTTAAAGAGATGGGAGAAGAAGCATTAGAATCCTATATACATATGAATGAAGAATATGGAGTGTTTGATTATAAAGTGGCATTACCAAAACCAATCTTTTTTTCTTACTTTATGTCTTATACTGATTTGGTTGGTGTGTATTCTCCTTTAACAATGGAAACCAATATAAATATAGATGTAGCAGATTATTCGATACCATCTACCATGAATCATGAATTAGCGCATGCTTATGGATTTATGAGAGAAGATGAAGCTAATTTCATTGCTTATTTAGCATCAATGAAGTCAGATAATATTGATTTTCAATATAGTGGAACAATGCTAGCCCTAATTCATGCAGGGAATCAATTGAGTCGAAAGAGCCCAGAAGCATATAATAAATTGTGGGACATGTATAATGAGGGAGTTATAAAGGATTTAAGAGCAAATTCTGTTTATTGGGCTCAATTTGCGGATAATAAGATAAGTGAAGTATCCAATGCGATTAATGACACTTATTTAAAGGTGAATAATCAAGAGGATGGAGTCCAAAGTTATGGACGTATGGTAGATTTGTTATTAGCTGAGTATAAACAAAATATGGGGTTAATGAAATAAAACAGAAGAACAACATAATGAAGGAGATATAGACTGGATGAATTTAAAAAAAGCCTATAGAAATGGAAGTGTCATAATAATGGGAATCTTGTGTGCTTACTTTACAAGTGCTTGCAATAATAGTTCTCACTTATTTGAAACGGAGACTGTAAGTGAAGTGTCCGTATTGGAGGATGAAACAGAAAGCATAGTAGAATCCACAGAAATGTTAGAAAAAGGAATCTTAGTTACAAAAGTTTTTAGAGAAAATAATATTCAAATAAAATATCCTCAAATCACAAATATGGCAGATGGCAGTTTGGAAAAGCAAATTAATCTTTTATTAGAAGAAGATGCCCTAAAGATACTAGAATATTATCAAGTGAACTTTGCTGGAGATACGATGAAAGTAGACTTTGAAGTGAAAAGATGTGACGAAGAACGTATGTCTCTTATCTATACAGGTGATTATGTTTGGCAAGGAGCAGCAAATCCAGCAAATCTATTTTATAGTAGCAATATTCATTTGAAATCTGGAGAACGAATTTCTTTAGCAGATACAGAGAATATAGATGAAATTGTATCAAACTTAAAGTCAATGGATGTATATGAGATTATAACTGAATCAGAAGAACTTTTAACAGTTGTAGAAGATAATCTTAGAGAAATTGAGCTTGAGGAGTTAAAAAGAATGCTTGAACATGCAGATTTTAAAGACAAAGATTCTGGATCATATCCAGAAATTTTTAGTTATTCCACAGAGGAAGATGAAGGTTTTATCAGCTATCCACTGATAAATACATTAGAAGATTATGTTTTAATTAAAATAAAATAAGCTTATATCAAAAAGTTCACAAGATGTGAACTTTTTTTTATTCATAAATAAGAAACCCCATCATATATTATCCTAAGAGGGTGTTAAGATGGATAAAAGAGACGAGCTTATAAAAATATTTTCACTAAATATTAGGACAATCTTAGATCAATTAAAGATTGACTTTGATCATGTCCAAGAAATCCGTTTGCGTGTACAAGCCCCGCTTATGCTTGTATATGAAAATAAGGAATTTTATGTGTGTGAAGATGGGAGATTGAGACAAACAATGGAAGCAGCTTACTTTGTTTCTAAGAATGAATTACGTGAAACCATGGAATATATTAGTAATTACTCTCTTTATGCTTATGAAGAAGAATTAAGACAAGGTTTTATTACGATACAAGGTGGGCATAGGATTGGATTAGCTGGTAAAGTTATTCTAGATCAAAATATGATTAAGAGTATGAAATACATATCTTTTATTAATGTACGTATATCTCATGAAATCAAAGGATGTGCCAACAAAATTATGCCATATATAATTGAAAAGGAACAAATGAAGCATACACTGATTATTTCCCCTCCAAGATGTGGAAAGACAACCCTTTTACGGGATATGATAAGGCAAATATCAAATGGAACAGAGTATCATAAAGGAATGACAGTGGGTGTAATAGATGAAAGATCGGAAATAGGAGCCTGTTATATGGGAATCCCTCAAAATGATTTAGGAATACGTACAGATGTTTTGGATTGCTGTCCGAAAGGGAAAGGAATGCTTATGTTAATTCGTTCTATGTCTCCTCAGGTAATTGCTGTAGATGAAATCGGAAGTAGAGAAGATATAGAGGCTATTGCTTACGTAATTAATTGTGGATGCAAGCTTATTGCCACTGTTCATGGAACATCTATTGAAGACATTAGAAATAAGCCTATATTAGGTGAATTATTAGAAGAAAATATTTTTGAAAGGTTTGTGATATTAAATAATAGATTAAAAGTAGGAGAGATTTCTTCCATATATGATTCTAAAGGAAATACCTTGTATAAAGGTGGTGAAATTTTATGATTTTAAAATATATAGGTGCCTTGCTTATTGTAGCTTCATCAAGTGCAATTGGATTTCATTTGAGCAGTGATCTAAAGCTTAGAATTGAAGAGTTATCTATACTAAAGAAAATAGCTCTAATGCTTAGAGGAGAAATAAAATATACGAACACCCCATTATTTGAAGCTTTTTCAATTATTGGAAGACGTATAAAAAGTCCTTATAAAGAGTTCCTTTTTGAAACGGCAAAAGAGCTAGAAGAACTAAATGGAACATCATTCACTATCATTTGGGAAAAAATGAAAAAAAAGCATTTAGAAAAAACAAAGCTTTATGATAAAGATTTAGACAGGCTTATCAGTCTAGGAGAAAATCTAGGATATTTGGATAAAGAAATGCAGATTGGAACGATAGAGTTATATTTGGAAAGTTTGGAACAAGAAACAATAGAAGCTAAAAACAATCTTGTAAAGAATAGCCGATTGTATCAATGTTTAGGAGTGGCAAGTGGTATTCTTATTACGATTCTAATATTATAATTGATTAAGATTATTCTTGATCAAAGAGACAGGAGGATCTATGACAGTCAATTTGATATTTAAAATAGCAGCAGTAGGCATTTTAGTATCTGTGATCGGTCAAGTGCTGAAACACAGCGGAAGAGAAGAACATGCTTTTTTAACAAGTCTAGCAGGGTTAATATTGGTTTTATTTTGGATATTACCATATGTGTATGAGTTATTTGAAACTGTAAAAAAATTATTTGCAATTTAATCGTAGTGTGTAGGTGGAGATATGCTTAAAATAGGGATGTTAGCCTTAGTTGCTGTGCTTTTAGGTGTTCAATTTAAAGGTTCTAGAAGTGAATATAGTATTTACATTAGTTTGGCAGCAGGAATTTTGATTTTTTTGTATGGCATAAGTAGGCTTGAGTTTATTATAGATACTATAAACAGGATACAAGGATACATACATTTTAATATGGAATATACAGGCACATTAATAAAGATGATAGGAATTACTTACATAGCAGAATTTGCTTCAAGTATTTGTAAAGATTCTGGTTACCAAGCAATTGCCTCACAAATTGAAATATTTGGAAAGTTATCTATTTTAGCTATTAGTATGCCTGTTATATTGGCATTGCTAGAGACCATAGAGAGTTTATTAATATGATGAAAAAAATCACAATTCTTACAATTTTATTTTGGTTTTGTATGTACAAACCAGTTTTTGCCTCTGATGACCTGATTTTAATTGATGATTTTGATTTCAAGCAAATTCAAAGTGTGATAGATGATACATTTTTGAAAGAGGAATTTGATTTTAGCGATAGTATACGTAAGATGGTTTCAGGAGAAATCGATATTTCATCAAAGACAATATTAGAATTATTGAAACAAAGTTTTTTTTCTGATTTTAATAATAATAAAACTTCTATTTTTCTTGTATTAACAATCGGTATTATAGCAGCTGTATTCTCTAATTTTTCTTCTGTTTTTACAAATAATCAAATTTCGGAAACAGCTTTTTTTATTACCTATTTATTATTTATTGGTACGATTGCCACAACTTTTTATACAGTTTCTAGGATAGCGATTCAAACGTTGACATTATTAGAAGAGTTTATGCAAGCTTTGGTCCCTTCGTTTTTTTTAGCTGTTGCATTTGCCTCGGGTGGGACAAGCGCAGTAGGGTTTTATCAAGTCACCTTAATTATAATAAGCCTTGTCAATTTGGTCTTATTAAAGATATCCATTCCGTTTATAAATATTTATGTAATTTTGATACTTATAAATAATATGAACAAAGAAGATTTTTTATCAAAGTTAATCGAACTTTTTCATATCGTTATTGAGTGGATTCTAAAGACACTTTTGGCAGTTATGTTAGGGCTTAATGTAATTCAAAGCCTTATTCTTCCAATGGTAGACACGGTAAAGACATCAATTCTTCAAAAATCAATTAGTGTAATTCCAGGAATAGGAAGTGGGGCAAATGCAATATCACAAGTTGTTATAGGATCGGGAGTTTTAATAAAAAATGGAATAGGGACGGCAGCTTTTATCGTGATAGCAATCTTATCTGCTATTCCAATTATAAAATTATGTGTATTTGTTCTTTTATATCAAGGGACTTCCGCTTTGTTACAACCCATATCAGATAGTCGAATGACAGATTCTCTTACAGGGATTTGTGAAGGTATAAAATTATTGTTAAGATGTGTAATTACTGCAGCCATTATTTTTATGATAACCATTGCCATTATTTGTTCAACTACCAATTCTGTTTTTTAGTAAAATGCTAGGAGTATATCTATGACAGGCTTGTATACATGGGTTAAAAATATAGCTTATTTTTTTATATTTGTTACCATTGTTATGAATTTGGTACCTGGAAAGCAATATAAAAAGTACATAAAACTTTTTACAGGTATTATTTTAATTTTAATTATTTTAGCACCAGTAGGTCAATTATTTAATTTGGAAGAAACATTAGCTGATTATTTTAATATGGAAATATATCAGTTAGAGCTAGCTCAAGTTGAATATGATTTAATTTTAGCAGAGGAGAAACATTATGAGATGGTGACTTTAAGTTATGAAGAAGATATAAAAAACCAACTGGAAGATTGGGGAAAAGAAAAAGGGCTCTATTTACTAAACTCGAATGTATATTGGGAAATGGATAGTACAAGTTCAAATTTTGGAAAAATAAAAGGAATGGATGTAATTATGTCAAAGGATAGACACTCAGAATCAGTAATGATAGAGATTGAAAAGGTGGTAGTTTCTCTAAAATCAGAGGATGATAGTAAAAGTAAAGGAAGTATTGAAGAAATATATTTAAAAACTTTGATTCAAGACTTCTATAATATTCCAATTAATAATATAAATG
>CAYYVJ010000053.1:0-14291 GCA_964475115.1 uncultured Lachnospiraceae bacterium | reverse complement strand
AGAGGAATTAACTTGAAATAAAGGAGCAAATGCAGTGGATTATTATAGTGGTCAAATAACGAAATTGATAGAGGAATTGTCGACTCTGCCTGGAATTGGAAGTAAATCTGCTCAGCGATTAACATTTCATATTATTAATTTGCCTTCCGAAAGAGTGGAATCCTTAGTGAACGCCATTTCAGAGGCAAAGAAAACAGTGCGCTATTGCAGTAAATGCTTTACATTAACAGATAAAGAACTTTGCCCTATTTGTAGTAGCGTAAAAAGAGACTCTAAAACAATTATGGTTATAGAAAATACGAGAGACTTAGCTGCCTATGAGAAGACTGGAAAGTATGAAGGGGTGTATCATGTACTACATGGAGCCATTTCTCCAATGTTAGGAATCGGTCCAAATGATATAAAACTAAAAGAATTAATGCAACGTTTGCAACAAGATGATATAAATGAAGTGATTATTGCTACTAATTCAAGTCTAGAGGGTGAAACAACGGCTATGTATATTAGTAAGTTAATCAAGCCTACAGGAATTAAGGTTACTAGAATCGCCAGTGGAGTACCAGTGGGCGGTGACTTAGAATATATTGATGAAATCACTTTGCTAAGAGCCTTGGAAGGGCGCACCGAGTTATAAAAATCATATTCACCAAAGGAGAATAATAATGTCCCAATCAAAACAACCATCAAAAAGTGAATCTGTTTCCCTAAAAGGAATTATATTAGATTTAGCTGAAATCATAGGAGCTGCCTTAGCTCTTACTTTCCTGCTATTAATTTTTATTCAACCAAGTATTGTAGAGGGCTCATCCATGTACCCGACACTCCATCACAATGATAAAATGCTATTATGGAAATTAGGTGAATTTGAAAAAGGCGATATTATAGTTTTTGATTCTCATGATCCAGAAAACAATAAATATGTAAAGAGAATCATTGGTACAGAAGGTGATCATGTAGTGATTGCCGGAAATGTTGTAATTGTAAATAATAAAATAATTGAAGAACCTTATATAAATGAAGTGGGCTTTAATGGAAATGTTGATATGGTTGTATCAGAAGACTACGTCTTTGTTTTAGGAGATAATCGAAATCATAGTAATGATAGTCGTGCATTTGGAGAAATTAAATTGGAAGATGTAGATGGTAAAGTTGTATTCAACTTAAATAAGGTTTTTAGAAATCTGTTTTCAAAATAAAACGATTTTGATTAATTGAATTGTCAGAACAATTGCGCGAAAACGATAAATTAAACCAAGTCAACACAATGGTCAAGATATAAACAGATAAGATGAAATTATTTTGAAAAATGCTTGACAACTTGAGAGCCATATACTATAATAAGCTTAACAAAGAAACCTACTTAGATAAAATATTAAAAGTTTTAGATATTATTTAAGTAACGATTCAACGGTTAAGCTAAAAATGCTTAATTGTTAAAGGATAGGAGGATGATTCCCATGTACAATAGTGAAGAACCAATAACAGTTCAATGTGCAAATGGTATGAAATACAAGGATTCCTGCGAGAATGATCTTCTAAATAAATGTAGTTAAAATCATATCCGGAATAAAATAAGTAATAAAAAGTCGAAGATGAACAATCTGGATTAAAATGATACGTACTTTAAAAGATTAAAGATTAAAAAATTATAATATTAAAATAAGATTTAAAATGCCATTTGTTGAACTGTAGAACCACAAAGCTAATCAGAAAGTAAATGATCCGAGAGTGGAGAAGTTCTATTTCGAGTTTGGAATTGCGTGAATATTTTCATTATTTGTGATATGGTGCAAGTATTTGCAAAAGTTTTAAATATTAGAGTAGACGTTTTACATGTATAGAGTGAAAATATTTGATGAAAGGAATAGTGGATTCAAAAACAGATCAGCAGGAATCCTTAATTAATTTCCTTCGATTAAGTAAAATAATAAATAAAAATATAATTTAATAGAATGAAAAGGTTACCCTTAAAAAGGTAACCTTTTTTATGCTTGTTTTGCTGGAAATGTAATTCTTAGCTTCTATAGTTGAAAAGGGAATTACGCCCTATTGCATAAAAGTGCTCTACAATTTATACTATATTTTGACAAGTATTTTATGGTGTGATACACTTAAATTATCAGAAAATTGGGAGTGAAAATTGGTGGATAAATACGAATATAAGATCAAATCAGATCAGATTATAAAAATGATAAAACAAAACGATTTTTCTACTGCTGAGAAGATAGCAGATACTATAGATTGGCATCGTGTTAGAAATGTAGAGATGCTGACAACTATTGGTGAATTATACGATGAAGTGGGCCGTTTAAAAGATGCAAAAGAAATATTACTTATAGCATACCAAAGGGCACCAATTGGAAGAAGATTGTCCTTTAAATTAGCGCAAGTATGCACAAAAGCGAATGAAATTAATGAAGCAGAAGAGTTTTATAATGAGTTTGTAAGATTAGCACCAAAAGATAGTAGTAGATACATACTTCTGTACGAAATAAATAAGCAAAAAGGTGTCCCAACTCATACATTGATAAGTATTTTAGAAGAATTTAGAGGGTATGATTTTGATGAAAAATGGGCCTATGAATTGGCTCGTTTATACCATGAATCTGGAATGGCCGCAGAATGTGTAGAGGAATGTGATGAAATTATCTTGTGGTTTAGTGAAGGAGAATATGTAGTAAAGGCAATGGAGCTTAAGATGCTTTATACACCTTTGACAGCTGTACAACAAGGTAAATATGATAGGCGATTTGAAAAAGAAGAAATACATGCTATTAATGAAGCACTTGAGGAATCCGTAATTACAAAAGAGGAAATAATAGAAGAAGCAATTACAGAAGAAGTAACAGTTGCAGAAGAAGTAGCGGTTACAGAGGAAGTAGCGGTTGCAGAAGAAGTGGCAGTTACAGAGGAAGTAGCGGTTACAGAAGAAGTGGTAGATGAAGAAGAGTTAGTGGATACAGAAGAAGTGGCGACTGTAGAAGAAGTTGCCATGGAACTACCTAAAGATTCATCTAAGTTTTTAAGCGAAGAACGTAGAAAAATGTTTACGGATTTTTTACATATTCCAGGTTTGGAAGAACAGTTAGTAGAAATTTTTGAAGAAGTAGATGAAATAGGGGAAGAGGAAGAATCCTCACTTACTGGAAATATTATGATTATTGGCGAGCGCAAATGTGGAAAAACTACACTTGCAATTGATTTGATGAAAGCTTTGAATAAAACCAATAATCGCAAAGGAAGAAAAATTGCTAAAATATCAGGAAATCTATTAAATAAAAAAGGAATTGAAGCATCTATTTCAAAATTAATTGGTGCTGATTTATTGATTGAACAAGCAGGCGGTATGAATAAGAGTACAAGCAAGGAATTGATTTTAGCTATGGCTGGATATACAGGTGGAATGTTAATTATATTAGAAGATACACAGGAAGAAGTAGATAAACTGATATCTGAAAATCCTGAGGTATCTGTGCGCTTTACACACAAGATATTATTAAAAGAGAGTGGAATTAATGATTGGGTAGAATTAGCGAAAACTTATGCAAAAGAGAGGGATTATGGAATAGATGATGTAGGTGTTTTAGCGCTATATGCCAGAATTGATAGTCTATATAGTGCAAATCCCTGTGTAGGTATAGAAGAAGTGAAAGGTGTTATAGACGCTGCTATTGATAAATCTGAAAAGAAAAATATTAAAAAATTATTTGACATTGTATTTTCTAGAAAATATAAAGAATCGGACTTAACCATGCTTAGAGAATCGGATTTTAATTAGCCAAAAGGCTAATTAAAATCCACATTTACAGAACCTACACCGCCGTCAATTTCTAAGGAATTGGGGGCGTTTGAATTTCTCCAATTACTATTCTTATATTTTGTGCCATTTACTCTTATATCACCGATACCCATATCTGCAGAGAAATCATAATCATCAATGGATCCAGAGATTTTTAATTCTAAATTTCCCACACCGCAGTCTACTTTGGATTCGCCATAGATTACTCCTTGAATATAGGTCTTTCCAACACCAGTATCTAAACGTAAATCTCCCAAATTAGCATTTGTAAAAGAAATATACCCTACACCGCCTTCAACTCTAGTTTCTTTAGCGGAAGTATTATTAAAATCAACCTTACCTGCTCCTGCAGTGACGCGAAGTGAATCTGTTTTTAGTTGTTCTACGAAAATAGTACCAGCACCAGTGTTAATAGAGACACTTTCCCCATCAAAATCTTCTGGAATGTATAATGTAATAACTGGGTGAAAAGAATTTAATGATTTGGCTCCAAACCATCCAATGTTCCAGCCATCGTCTTCTATTGTTAAAGTACCGTTTTTCACTGTAACAGAAAATCGTTTAGAAACATCAATTGCTTCAACACGGAAGCTGTCGCCAGTTTTAATGTAGAATTCGGAAGCAGAGTTTTCAACTACAATTTTATCTATGTTATCTATATCTGAAAAAGATTTTTCAAAATCCATAAGATCCTCCTCTGTTAATGTTCTTACATTTTCGCTGTTATTATGATTGTTATTGTTATTACTGTTTTCAATAGAACTGCTGACTATTCCTAATCCTGAAAAGATACCAACTGCAACAGAAGCAATTATACTCAAGATACTTACGGAAAGAAGTATGGCAGCGGCAATCGCAAAATACTTTATCATTTTTTGTAAGCTTGTCATTTTATATCAATCCCCCCAAACATGCATGTGGCATTAATGAATAAGGTTGGAGCTCCAGGATTATGAGCTCTGTTCGTTTTGTCTGAGACTCCTCCAAAAATTGGAACAGAAGATACTTTGATGTTGATATTGGAAGGTACAAAGATATCAACACCTCCAAAAACAGCGGTACAATCCATTACTACATCTTCTGTAATGATTGCATCTCTTAGGTTTAAATCAACACCTCCAAAAATTGCATTAATAGAGGCTCCAGTAAATGGTTCAAATGCACAAACTATTTTTTGTGCGCTAAAGACTGCTGAATAATCAGGGCCATTTGAATTTTGATTAAAATTTACTCTTGTTCTTATTTTGCTATGGTATAAAGAATCC
The DNA here is from genome assembly GCA_964475115.1 of uncultured Lachnospiraceae bacterium. GTDB lineage: Bacteria > Bacillota > Clostridia > Lachnospirales > Lachnospiraceae > CAYYVJ01. The sequence goes on along the minus strand of CAYYVJ010000053.1, from coordinate 9,227 downwards.
TTAAAAATAAGATTAATACCAATTAAAACCAACACAACTGGAATCATTAGTTTCCATAGAATTCCATCAGGGACAATCCCTTGTGCAGATAAAAGTAAAAGTACACCGATAGTTAAGCCTATTATAGGAGCGGTATTTAGACCGTTTTGTGCAATCGATACGACACAAGGTACAATAATAAATAAGGTCCACCAACCATCAAAAAACAGTTCAAATCTCCAAAGATCAAAAGCATTCCCGGCAAAGCCAAGTCCTATTACAATAAATATCAAACCCCATAATATATTAGACATTTTATTTTTCATTTGCTTAAAACTCCTTTCGTTTATATTATTTATCTATGTTTATCTTACCTATTTAGCAAGGTTATTACAAGTTACATATGTCATATCTGGCCATGGCAAAAGTAAGCATTATTGACTTTTAGGCTTAGCTAGGTTAAAATTTTTATAAATAGGAGGTTCATAGAATGAATAACATTAAGAATGACTTACAAGAGAATGGTTTTTTATATTTTTTAGCATTTACACCTATAATTATTAGCTTTTTCTTTCATTTAATTTTACAGATTCCAGTTATAGGAACAATATGGCTTTACGCAGCACCTTTTACTATGCTTGTATATTGGGCATGGGTAGGTAGTGTGTTTAGAGAAAAAATAAAAAGCCCCATTAGGGCCATTTTAATTGGTAATATTTTTGGAATAATTTTGTTGTTGATTTATGTTTGGCAGTTTGTTTTCTTGTCAGAAGGCTTAAGAAGTTTAACTTTTGCTTATCTTTCTCAATTATTTTCCCTTCCATTAGAATTTATCACTATGTGGATTGGATTATTGCTTGAAGCAGATGCAGAAGTAACTACTATAATCACCACTAATGCTGTTCAGTTTATCGGATTTGCATTAATGGTAATTGCTTTTATCATTGGATATTTTATAAAGAAAAGAACAGAGAAAAAGGAGAATTAATCTTCCTCTATTACATGAATTTCTAAATAGTCAAAGTTGATTGACTCCATGAAATTATCCTGGGTAAATCGAACCTTATCGTGCCTTTTGAATTCGGCAACTGTAGAATCCAACCATATAGGCTTACCCAAATCAAATTCATAACATATTTCATCTAGAGCCCAGAATATTTTCTGGGTTCTGCTAGTATCTATTTCTTCATTTATAATGACAGTATCTTTTAGCATTCTATTATGTTTAAACATTTTTCCCCATAATCGGAACATTTTATTGCCTCATTTCTTTCTTAATGATACTATAGATTATAACAATTATAGAAAAATTGTCTACTAAATTTAAGTAATTTTATTATGAAAAGAGGTAGGTATATGGAAGGCGATGTAAGACGAAAAGAAATTTTACAGTTATTAAGTACGGATAAAGAGCCTATATCTGGTGCGCTTCTAGCTAAGGAATTGGGGGTGAGTAGACAAGTTATTGTACAGGATATTGCTTTGCTTAGGGCACGTAATAAGAATATCTTGTCCACAAACAAAGGTTATATCCTATATTCGGAAAACAAACAAATGGTAACAAGAACTTTTCCAGTAAAGCATACTACAGAAGAAATAGGTAATGAATTGGGGCTTATTGTAGACTATGGAGGTAAAGTTCTAGATGTGGTAGTAGAGCATGAAATCTATGGACAAATTACAGTAGATTTATTTATAAATACAAAGCAAGATGTGGAAGAGTTTGTAAAAAAGCTAAAACATGGAAAAACGACACCGTTGAAAGAGCTCACAGGGGGACTTCATTTTCATACGGTAGAGGCTGGATCAGAAGCATTACTTGATGTAATTGAAGAAAAACTAAAAGAAAAAGGTTATTTAATGGATACAAACTAGGCGGAGGTGTAATATGGAAAGCAATAATGTATTGTCGGGAAATGTAGATTTTTTAAAGGATGCGGTATCTGTTTTAAATGAACTTAATAAGGCGAAAGAAAATAGGGACGAGCTAAGTATTGCAATAAAAAGAATAGAACGTGATATAGCATCAGAGGAAAAAGTAACGAGTGATACAATAGATATTACAGTTAAGAAGCGAAAAGAAGAAATTGCTGCTAGCTTTGATAAAGAAATCGAAAGAGATCAAGATAAATTAAAAAAGACAAAGGCCAATAGAGATCGAGCAAAAGGGAAAGAAATAGCAGGAAGAATTGAAGTAGAGACTGCAGATGTAAATGAGGAAAATAGACAAATAGGAGTAGAAATAAGAACTCTTCTAAAAGAAAGTCGACTACCACGTTTTTGCAATACTAAATTTTATAGTGTTCTATTTTATCCAAAAGGATTTTTTGAATATTTCTTATTGTGTATTTCACACGTAATATTATTTTTTGCAATCCCATTTGGAGCCTTTTATTTGCTTCCTAGTAAAGAACCGATATGGTTGTCGATTATATATTTTGTTATGATAACAGCATTTTTGATTATTTATACTACAGTAAATAATCATACAAAAGTGGCTAAGTGGGAAGCTATTAGACAAATGAGAGCTTTGAGAGATAAAATTAAAGCAAATAAGAAAAAGATACAAGCAATCAAGAATGCAATACGGAAAGATAAAAATGAAACAGACTATAACTTGGGAAGTTTTGATTCGGAACTATTAGAAATAGAAAATGAGATTAAAAAGACAGTGGCTGAAAAACAGGAAGCCTTAACCACCTTTGAAGAAACTACCAAGAATGTCATTGTGGAAGAAATAGCAAGCAGAAATAGAAATTTGATAGCAAATCTTAAACATGAGCATGGACAGATTTCTAGTAGTTTAAAAGAAAAAGAAGTTTTGATTAAAGATATTTCGAAACATTTAACTTCAAATTATGAAGTGTTTCTTGGAAAAGAATTTGTAAATCATGAACGACTTAACGAACTAATTTCTTTGATGGAAAGTGGAAGGGCATCCACTGTTTCAGAAGCCCTTACTACTTATAAATTAGAGCACTAGCTAGTCCAATACTAATGCAGTCGGCTAAATTCATTACTGTCGCTAGACGGGTGGATTGTAAAAGAAGACTGTCTAATAAGCCGGAGAAGTTGACGATACCTGTAATATAGATATCGCCTACCTCCGGCAATTCTTTATTTACACCCAAACCAGGCTTAAGACTCCCTGTTCCTAGGGTAACGTAGCCAATATGAGAAAAAGAACCTAAAGAAGCATCTACTGCTATAACTAAAGAAGATGGATGTCTTTTATAAATATCTTTTAAAGTATCACCTAAATTAACTGCATGGACAGGTGACTCTAAGGTACCATAAATGGTTAAATTACGGTACTGTCTCTTTGAAAGCTTGTACCCAATCAAAGGTCCAAGACTATCTCCGGTAGAACGATCGGAGCCTATACACAATAAAACAATGGAGCTAGATGATTTTGGATGATTTCCCATAAGAGATTTTAATTTTTTCCCCATAGCATATCCAGCAGCCTGTTCCTTTGAATCATAATAATAAATCAAATATATCAACCTCTCTTTGCTTATCCTTTTAGTTCTTTTGGATTATTAACAAATGTAGTCTGTTTAGTCTTCAAATATGTATTTATCGTGTCCTAAATTTTTACATAATATTCATTTTATTTCCAAATAGCTTTTTAATCTTAAGTAAATAAAAGAAAATCATGAAAGTTATAGACGATTTAGAAAAATAGATGACGAAATAATATTGGATAAGTGTGACACAAAATGATAAATTTAACATAAGCTGAATGCTATGATTATGAAAAATTGCAGATGGGGTGGAGTTATGATAGAGATTATTTATAGTAATGAAGACAAAGAAGAACTAGGGAAAAGTGCAGCGATAAAATTGCCCAAAAATGTTCGCCAGATTGGTGATGATGACGAGGGTAAAAAAATATATGTGGAAGATTATGTAATGACCTACATAAGTAAGTTGTGGGAGATGCCTGTAGAGACTGCTATGGTAGGCGTGCTTCTTGGAAATGTGAAGAAATCAAATGGTAATACATATTTATTTGCCTCTGGTGCAATACAGGTAGATAACGCGCAGAAAGATGGTAGAAAGATAATATTTTCTGATGAAACATGGACAAGTATTTATGAGGACATAAAGAAATATTTTAATAATCTAGAGATAGTTGGATGGTTTTTAGCGGGTGGAGATACAGGAATAGAAATTGATGAAAGTTTATTTAGAACGCATGTAGATAACTTTGCTGGCATTGATAAAGTTCTATTGCTTGTGGATCCGATCGAAAAAGAAGAAGAATTTTACCTATATGAAGGTGGTAAACTAAAGAAACAAAAAGGTTATTACATATATTATGAAAGAAATGAGCAAATGCAAGCCTATATGGTCGAACTAAAGCAAGGGAAAAAAGTAGAACCTGTAACTCGCGATAGAGTTTCTGGAAACTTTAGATCTATCATTCAAGAGAAAAAGGAAAATACGAGCCAAAAACGATTGGTGGGTATGCTTTATAGTGCTTGTACATTTTTAGCGGTAGTAGTCTTAGTGATAGGAATTACTATGATGAATAATTATGATAAAATGAGAAGTATGGAAGAATCTCTTGATACTTTAACTAAAAATATTTTAAAGGTAGATGTAGAGTCTACAAGTTCTCTAAATGAGCAAGAAACAAACCTGGTAGAAGCTAGTACAGAACAAGTGATAGTAGAAGTAATAGAGGGAAATGTAGAGACAACTACGCAAGTAGCTGAGACAGAAGAGGCAACTACAGCTGTTCCAGAAACTACGCTCCCATTAGAAACAACAATAGCATCGATAGAGCCTATTACACAGTCAGAAACTCCAGCAATAAGTGAAATTTCTTATCATGTAGTGCAACCAGGAGAATCCTTAATAGCGATAAGTATGGCAGTTTATCAAACAGAAACAATGGTAGATGAGATTAAGGCAATGAATGGAATTGAAAATGAAGACAAAATATATGCAGGTCAAAAATTGCAGTTGCCTTAAATTATTAATGCGTTTGATTTTGTTTTGTTGTATAATAAAGCAGAAATACTTGATATAATAAATATATTACTGAATACAGAGGATAAGATTTTATGGCAAATGTAAGAAAGTATTTAAAAGATAGAGAAAAGAATAATGATAATTACTCAAAAAAGATATGGGCCCATAGAGGCAGAAAAGTATTATTTTTTTTGCTGTTTATAGGATTGATTTTAGGAGCAGGTTTTGGATATCGCATATATCTTGACAGTTTAACTTATACAGACTATGATGTAGTCTCGATATCGGAGCTTGTTGATTTAGGTACGGCCAAATACGAGCCTTATGATGAGTATGTTTTAAGATATAGTATGGATGGAATATCTTGTATTGACAAAGAGAATAGAGCCATTTGGAATCAAGCATATGAGATTAAGAACCCTATCTTTGATCGTTCTAATGATTATGTGGTTATTGCAGCACAAAAGGAAAATAAGATTTATATCTTTAATAAGTCGGGGCCACAAGGAAGTATAACGACTGTGTATCCTATAATAGATGTTTCTATAGCAGGGCAAGGAGTTGTGGCTGTTATTATGACCAATGGTGGGACGAGCCTAATTAATCTATACAATCCTCATGAGACAGATGAGCCTGAATTGGCAAAAATAGTGACAAGCCTAGAAGGAAATGGTTATCCCTTGGATATATCTTTGTCTGAAGATGGACAAAAGATGGCAGTATCCTATTTGGATTTAGAAAGTAATGTTATGAAAAGTAGCGTTGCATTCTATAATTTTTCAGAGGTTGGAAAAAGCTATATAGAGAACTTGGTAGGTGGATTTGATCAATATGCTACTACAATTATTCCTGAAATAAGGTTTATAAATAACAATACGGTTGCTGTATTTGGTGACGATATGCTTAGTATTTACAAAATGAATAAACTCCCAGAGCTTATTTATGAAGAAAAGCTAGAAGAAAAAGTGAAATCTGTATTTTATAGTAAAAACTACATAGGTATTGTATTTGAAGGTATTCAAGGAGATTCACTTTATAATTTGCAAGTCTATAATTTAAAAGGTGAGAAGATACTTTATAAGAAGCTTTACGAGGATTATAAAAGTATAGAATTTGTCGGCGAAACAATAATGTTTTATAATGACTTTTCCTGTCATATTTTTTCTTTAGATGGTAAAGAAAAATTTAATTATACTTTTGATAAAAATATTTTACTTTTGAAACATATGGGAGAAGCAAGGTATGTTATGGTGAATTCTTCTTCGATAAGTGAGATACAACTAAAATAAGGACAAAAAGGTGATAGTATGTATAATTGGTTACTAATAGGAGTATTGGTTTTTCTTGGATTTCAGGTGCTTAATGGATATCGAAAAGGATTTATACGCATTGCGCTATCCATGCTAGCTTTGATAGCAACAATTGTTGCAGTATCAGTATTGAGCCCCTATGTAAGTAAATTTTTAAACGAGAACACCACAATCCATAGTAGGATCCAAGAAAAGGCTGGAGATTTTATAACGGAAGCCTTAGAAGGTAAAATAGATGAATCGGTTGCTGCTGAGAGCGAGAAAAGAGAAAATCAAATTCAAATTATAAGTAAGTTGCCTCTGCCAGAATCCTTGAAAGAAACCTTAGGAGAAAATAATAATACAGAAATATATCATTTGTTAGGAGTGGATTCCTTTGGAGAATATTTAAGCAGTTATTTAGCATATATGATTCTCAACGCCATTGCATTCATTGCTACCTTTGTGGTAGTAAGTTTTCTAATTAGTTGTATCGTATTTATGGCGGATTTGCTCAGTAAGTTACCTGTTATAAATGAACTTAATAAGCTTGCAGGAATCTTTATGGGATTATTGAAAGGTCTCATAATTTTATGGGTACTATGTCTTTTTGTTACAGCATTCGTTGGGACAGAAATTGGTCGATCTCTTCTTGATATGATAGAAGATAGTGTGCTTCTAAGTTTTATATATAACAATAATTATATGTTGACAATAGTCACTAATTTGGTGAAGGTGCTATTATAAAGAAAATAAGACATGCGAAAGGAGACAACATAATGAACTTCTCACATACAACCATATATGTTAAAAATATGGAAGAAATAAAAAAAGGTGTTAATTTACAAACTGGGATTATCCAGCTAAATGAGAAAACAAGATTTGTGTTTGTTTTAGATCCAAATGGTTTATCTGTGCAATTTATAGAAATAAGTAAATAGTCTGTTTTGACTTTAAATAAAAGGGTGAATTACATTCTAACTGTAAAAGTTAAGATGTAATTCACCCTCTTGCTTAGCATGGTGTTTAAAGAAAACGTAAAAGTCGTTTTTGAACCATGGTAATTGCTGGGCCCAATGCAAATGCCATAATAAGTGTAACAATGCCAACAGTACTTCCTAGCGTGAAACCAATGATGGCAGCGGCTGAATCCCAAAAAATTCGAATTACTCGATAAGGCATTATCGTTAGTTTTGAAGAAATAATAGCCGGAATTGCATCATAAGGTGATGTCCCTAAGTCTACTGCAATGTATACGGAGACTGCAAGTATGAAAGTGCACAAGGCAGGTATCAATATGGCAATTCGTATGTAAAGTATATCAAAAATTTCCATTGGTAAGGTCATATTCCAAATAAAGCGGAAAAAGTCCATTGAATATCCTACCAATATCATGTTAGCCAACGTCCCTAAACCAATCTCTGAGGGGGCATAGATCAATACTATGAATAATAGTAGAATATTAAATAATAATTGCCAGTTCCCTAAAGATAAGCCCAGTTTATTTGCCACTCCAAGATTCATTACACTACACGGATCGATTCCCATGTCTACGTAAAAAAGCAAAGACAGGGAGAATCCCATCATGATAACGGAGGCAACAACTGCAATAGCCCGTTTCTTGAAATTCTTTTTATGAAAAATATTTTCCATAATCTTATTTTTTTTATTCATTAAAATTTTTCTCGCTCTCTTCTGCATAATATAATATTTTGATTTGATGTAGTATTTTTGAACAACAACTACATTCTATCATTTAGAAAATGATATTTCCACTATTTTACGAAACTACATTTAATTAATTTTGTTAATATTGATATTGATAGAAAAAAGGCATGGTGCTATAATGAAAAACATTAAGTAAAATGAAAACAATAAACTTTTAAGGTGGTTTAAAGAATTTGAAATTACGAAAGATATTTTTGATTAGTTGGATTGGAGAACTTACTTTTTTGGCTGGTGCCACAAATGTAAGTGGTATTCTTTTGTTTGGGAAAGCGATTAGTCATTACACTGGAAATGTAAGTAATGCTGCGATTGCTTTAAGCAATGGAAACTTGAAGTTGTTTGGAAGCTTTCTTTCTATTATATTGTTGTTTTTTTTAGGATCAACAATCTCTGGGTTTTTATTCCATGAACAAAATAGTAATAATGTAAAAAGGTTTTATTTTATTCTACCCATGCTTTTTGGAATCATTTTGTTAATAATCTTTTATATAGGTAGAAGTAATGTTTATATTTTTTCTATTTATGCGTTTTATATGGGAATTCAAAATGCATTTTGTTTAAAAATAAAAGGTATACCAATTAGAATCACACATATAACTGGTTCCCTAACGGATGCGGCAGTAAGTCTTGGTGCAGTTTTGCATGGCCGAAAGGAAGATGCTTGGAAAGTTGTTTTATATTTACTTGTAATTATTTGTTTTTTTGCAGGAGGTGTAATATCTGCAATTGCTATTAAGTTGATAGGAGAATATGCCATTGTTGCATTGGGGCTATTATATATTGGAATTAGTTTGAACTTTGAGGTTGGGTTGGTAGCTAAACTAGATATGTAAATCCTGGAAAAGCCAATTGATTGAAAAAAGGTTTTACATTAATAAATAGAATAGCCTTCTATATTAGTAGGGATATGCAAGAGAAAGAGAGAACTGAAAGAGTTTTCTTTTTTGGTTTTATAAGAAAATATTATCCGTAAAAATTTTATTAAAACCTTATTGACAAGCTTAAAAAAACTTGATACAATAACAATCCCTTGAGTCACAGATTGATGAAAGGGAAAAGAAAAAAGAAAAAACTTTTAAAAAAAGATTGACAAAGATTTCTGCGTATGATAGTATATAAAAGTTGCTGTTGACGCAGACAACAAAGCAAAAAACATTGAACATTGATAATACAATTATCACTGCTCAAAAAGAAAAAAACTTGAACATTGATAATTGAACAGTATAGACAAACCCTGAAAATTCGATA